>NZ_JAAHHG010000080.1 GCF_010692555.1 Okeania sp. SIO3B5
ACTCTGGTAAACGAAGACTGTGCCTGTGACAATCAGGTTAGTTAACTCAGGAGCCGGATGAGGTGAAAGTCTCACGTCCGGTTTTGAATGGGAGGTGGGAGTCGTGAGGCTCCTATCGACCCCTAATAAGAAGAACACGCCCGGATGTCAGGTCATGCGGAAAGTGAGGATGGATTATTAGCCTTAGAACTGGCGATGCCTCAAGAGCTTGGTGGTCGGGGTCAAGGAACCAATCCAGAACAACTGTTTGCTGCTGGATACGCCGCCTGTTTTCATGGGGCACTGGCTTTGGTTGCCAGAAAGATGCGGGTCGATGCGTCTAAGGCAACGGTGACGTGTGCCGTCACTCTTGGCAGAGATCCAGCAGATGGTGGATATAAGCTTGCTACTGAGTTAAAAGTGGAAATGCCCAACTCAGAGCGTGAAACATCGGAGCAGGTCGTTGCTCAAGCCCATCAACTCTGTCCGTACTCAAAAGCGATTGCTGGTAATATTGATGTGAAAGTGGCGGTAGTTTAATTGTAAACAAAAGTCAAGCTCTAAAGAATTTGCTGTGCAAGGGTTTCAGCCTTAGCGTCACTTTTAGTACAAATGCTACTCGAACACCCTTATTTATTATAGCATAGCACGAACCTTGTGTTTTAGCCTACCTGGATTATTTTTTTGATTTTTGTTTGAACCGAACACCGCAACCAACACCTCAAGAACTCCATCTAACCAAAACTAGCCAAGATGAACTAAGCTCACGCTCCCCAACTGCGACTAAATTTTCAAAAGTTCGTGACCTCATCTTTTAAAAATTAAGTCTTAGTAGGATTGCGTCTAGGAATAGCCGCCGTGAGCAAGTTCATCTAAGGCTTCGTTTCCTCCTGCCGTCGGAACTAACCGTTTTGGTAAGATTCCGTAGTCTTTCGGTTTTTGGTAGCTATAGTAGTCGGCGAACAATGCTTTGAAAAAGTTTAATGGGACTTACACAACTTAACTGGCCAAATTAGACTATAATGCTTGGTCTACAATAATTTTACGTCTCCCGCGATCGCTATTCTATGAAAGAAACAACCCCTACTGCAATGCCCCCTTGCTTTGAAAGGTGGTGTAAACAGTTTGATGATTGTTGGAAAAACCCACCCCAAAAAACAGGATTCCGCCACCCGGCAGGGTGGATTACTAGGGGAAAGTGAAAGGAAAAACATATCTCACGTTCGCCAATAACTCTATTGGAGTAGTATATAATCGCTTACATCATTTCATCGCAGATTCTCTGCTGTCGAAGCAAGTATAATCAATCAACGTCGCCTAGAAATAATTAACAAACTTTCTCAAACTAAATTCAAGAAAGGGTAAGGTTTGATTTTAGACGATTCTGGACACCGAAAAACGCACCGCCTGCGCTGAGGTTTCCTCAGCGTAAAGACGGAGCAAGAAGCGGTAATTTTACATCTGGAGTAGGCCGACAATATATTGGAGAAATAGGCATGCGCAGATAATGGAATAGTGACTGTCACAACTCATCCGATACGATGGAAAAAAAAGTTTACCTTTAGACATTGAATTATATCAACACATCTGTTCTTTACCAAAAGGAAAAGATGACAAATTATTTCAGAAAAAGCCAGATATAGGAATAGATTTAATCGACCGCACCCTCACTCCTAGGTCTACGTCCTGGAATAGTTTTAATTGATGCTGGTTATGGTATGGGATACAAAATTTCTGAAAAAACTTGGGAGTTAGGGAATTAAAATACGCGCGGAGGCATCGCCAAAAACCGAAAAATAGTAGTCAAACAAAAATCCAATGAAGAAATAGAAACTAGAATAGATGAATGAGCTAAAAGCATACCAATGGAGGAATTTGAACCGATTATCTTAAATGTAGAAAAAACAAAAACCGTTTGGGTAACAACATTTACAGCATCAATTTCCCGCCTTCAAGGAGAAAGAACTTTTGCTATCGCAGGAGATGCTAGTTCTATAGAAGAGGCCACAGAAATTGATGATTTTATTACCAATTTTGACCTTGACAAAGTAACATCTGAGTGGATAGTAAATAACTACTCAAATAGAAATTGGATAGAGGTTTTTTACCGAGAAGCAATCATGATGGTTAGGATTAAAAGAGTATCAAGTTAGAGATAAATGGAGTTGAGAACGTCATTTTATCCTGGTTTTTTGTGCTTATACTTTTATTATTTGTAATAAGTTAACTGGGGGACGTGCATTGGCAATGGGGAAATAAACCTTTGAAGACATTTACTGATGCTGATAAAGCTTTTCGTACAGCCATGTATGCACCGTTTTTTTAACTGGTTAACTAACAACATTGACACCTTTGCCTTTCATAAACAGAGTTTGGGCTATATTTGGGCTTAAGATGAGAAGTGTAAACTTCGCCAAAAGTCTTATATGATCTCGCTTTTCGCAATTAAAGTAAACCTTGCTCAAACTACTGGAATCCAAGTATAGTCAGTAATGAACGCCTCTTAATATTTACTTGATAAATCAGCTCTAAAATGTTGTGTAAGTCCCGTAGCGATCGCGGGAGACGTCAAATTATTGTAGACCAAGCATTATAGTCTAATTTTACCAGTTAAGTTGTGTAAGTCCCATTAGGTAAAAATATCGGCTTCAGCACAACTCAATTTTAACGAAAATATCCTAGTCAAGAAAAACAAAAATGACAAATCCTAACAACTCTAACTCTCACACCAAAATCACTATGCCAATAAACCCAAAAAAAGGAGTAGAAATAGCATTAACTACGACTCGAACAATCATTCTTGGTTTAACCACAACTTGTGCCTTAACTATTTGTCAACCCACAATTACTATTAATATTTGTTGGCGTTGTAGCTTAAATTATGAGAATAATAGTATTCCGAGAAATCAAGTAGGAAGAATTATTGAGCAAATGGATTACACTACCGATCAATTATAGCAACCGCCAGATTGGTTAGGAAAATTAGTGCGAGCATCTTGCTCGCGTCATAAATCATCATAATTACCGAATAATTAATAATTAAAAGGTTTTGTTGGGTTTCACTCCCGTTCAACCCAACCTACATTTTTAGGCTCTTTTCCCTGTTGCCTATTCCCTATTCCCTATTCCCTGCTATAATTTGACAATTTTCGGGTATTTCGTATTATCAGAAGAGTGCACAAAATCAGCAATATTTTCCGGACCAGACTCTTGTAAATTTTTCAATAATTCCGTACTTTCTGTCAATAACTTATCGACATCAATCTCAAAATAACTAGGTAAATAATAATTCAATTTCCTAATACCTTCCCCCAACAACATAACAGCACCACGCCAATTTTCATTACCCGCGTGATAAAGTCCAACTGCTATTTGTAAAACCCCTTGATAAAAAGTACGTTCTGGTTCTCCAGATTCCATCCATAAAGCCTCCAGAGTATCATGGCATTTATAGAATTCTTGTTGATTAAACTCAGCTATTCCCTGCCAAAACTCTTGGGGAATTTGTTCTTGTTCAGAAGTCATATCATGTCCGTTTGAATACTTTTAGGAAGGCAGAAGGCAGAAGGCAGAAGGCAGAAGAGAAAGAAAGATTTAAAATCTTTGTTACGAGAACAGTGGGAGCATCTTGCTCCCGTGCCTAGTCTCTAAGGATGTCACAAATAGTCAACAACTGATGATGTGCAATAATAGGCTGAAATTATTGTAAGCGTCAATACTTTAAGTCTATCAACTTTTACTTCTAACTTCTGTACGGGCGATTTCCTACGGAATGCTCCGCAAACGCGAATCGCCCCTACTGACTTCTGACTTCGTTAATCCTTCTACTTTTCAACCTACATAGTTACTCTAGTAGCTTCTAAAACTTCTTGAGTAATTGTTTGCTCTTCACCCGCAAAATCATTATCTGGAGTTAAAAACAACATACAATGACATTCTTTACGCTCTCGCATCGGTACACAAGGACAATTCCAATATGTAGCTTTTACTTCTGCTTCTTTATCTTCATAATGACGACATGGACATAAAGGAGCGCCCAAGTCATCCTTATGTTTAGCCAACCCTTCAATTACCACTGCCGTAACTGAAGGATCTACACAAAAATAAGTATTTGTATTCTTAGCATACTTTTCAGAGAACTTTCTCATCGCCTCCAAAGATTTTTCAGTAGATAGTTTTTTGTTTTCTGTAGTTGGGTTCATAATATACGTTTGTTATGCTGTTGATATTAGTTGACATCCTCCCGACGCTGACTTACACCTGTAGCGCGGGATTCCCATCCATCATTCAAACAGACACTCGCTGAACAAATGACTCAGGGCGGGTTGACACCTCACTGGAAAATGCTGGCTTGCCAGTCTAACTCTTCCTCCATGTCCGTTTAACGTCTCCCAGTGCCCCTCGGCGACTTGATTAAAAGGCGATAGTAGTCTCAACCTTGGTTTCTGGTTGAGTAACACTTGCATTTTAACAAAACATCTGTAAAACCGCTCTTATTGATTGGTTTTCCCATCTCTATGCTCCCCTTTTGTTCCCCCCGCATCATCGGGGGGCTAGGGGGGATGGAGAGCGCGGGTCTTCAACCAACCTTGAGATAATTCTTTAAATTTTACAGCACAAAGCCATTTTAGGGAGAAAATATGGTAAAAAACTTAGATTTTTTCACTGATATATCATAAAAAGTTAAATTTGTCAATACAAACAGAGGTGTTAGGTCTTAGGTTTTAGGTGGTAGGTGTTAGGTACTGGGTGTTATACCAATTTTATCTTTTCTCTCATGGGTTTAATAACCCACCGTCAACGGGGGTGCTTAAAATTGCGGCATTGCTGAATTAAAGTATGAATGCGCGATTGTTTGGTTCTGGTCAAGCCCCCGCGCATCCCCCAAAATTGGGGGACTTTTAGAGTTTTATTCCCCCCAAAATTGGGGGGTTAGGGGGGCAAAATCATACCCAGAATCAGCAACGCCAAAATTGCTTGGGTTTATACAGACATGAAGTGGCGTCTAGAAGACATCCTCATGCAATTTTCCCTTCTTTCTTCTTCCTTCAAAGTTGAAACTTTAATGGCTGAGTCGAAGACTATCCACAAGCAATTTTCCCTTTTTCCTTCTTCCTTCTTCCTTCTTCCTTCTTCCTTCTTCCTTCTTACTTCTTCCTTCAAACTTGAGACTGAAGTTGAAACTCTAATGGCTGAGTAGAACTAATTTTTAAACCAGAAGAATGCTGAAGCTTTGGTATTTCTGTTCCTGGAGAAATAGACTCATCTAACCATAACAACCACCTACTTCCAGAAGGCAGAGAAGATAAACTAACTCGGTCTTGAGTCAACCAGAGCAAAGACTTATTTGGTGGGTTTCCTAACACAACCTCCTCCCCGAAGTTAACTCCAGCCAAAGTTTGCAATACCACCCTATTTCCATGTACCAACCCAGTCGCAGCAGTCCAAAGTTGGACATTTTTCAGAGAGCGGTTAGCATAAAAATACAAAGAAGCTGCTGCTGTTACTGCCGCTTCAAAATTATCCGTTTGCCAATGAGCAGCACTATCAAGACAAATAATAACTTCCTCTCCTCCCTTAGATACCTCTAATTCTCGAACTCGCAACTCTCCATAACGAGCGCTACTCCGCCAATGGATCAAACGACTGGGGTCGCCAAACCGATATGGTCGTAATGTCCGAGTTAACCCTTCCGAAGCCATCAGATAACGACTATCCTCGTTGAGTTGACGACTATTTTCTTGACCAAGTTCATCTATTATCGGACAATTACTCAGGGGTAAAACAGTAGGATACACAATAGCAGTAGCTTTAGCATTCCGACTACGGCGACACCAAAATAGACCTAGAGGTGCTGCACTTCTCAGTTGAAGATGATGCCAACGATATATTCCTCTTCTTTCGGTAGGTAAATGGTAAGTCCAATGGTAAACTTCTTTGCCAGGAATGACTTCTATTGCTTGTTGAGGTGATTTTCCTAGCACAAAAGGAATTTCATCCTTGAGTTGTACTAATGCTATTGGTTGATTAGTAGAATTTTCAATTGTGAGAGCGATAGTTAAATAGTCGTTCACCGTTACAGGTTGAATTCGATGGCGACGTACTTGTATTTGACGTAGCGATCGCCCAGGCAAAACAGCACCCATTCCTAATAATGCAAAACTCATCCCACTAATTACATATAGCCATCCTGCCATAGTATTAGTAGCGGCACCAAAGAAGAATATTGATAACATTCCGAGTAACCCACCTGCATAGCTTGGTGTTACCCAGTGAGTTTCTAACCAGTCGGAAATTTTGTAGTAAATTTTCATCTTTAAATTGGTAGGTCTTAGGTCTTAGGTCTTAGGTTTTAGGTTTTATACCAATTTTATAAGCTTAAAACTCAGACAACGCCAGATTTTTCCTTCTGCCTTCTGCCTTCTGCCTTCTGCCTTCTGCCTTCCTACCAATCAAATCCTTTTTCATCATTTTCCACTGTATCAAATAAAGATAGCTGTTTAATATCTTGGTTGATGACATAAGTATTGGATTGATTTTTTAAAGTTATTTTTCCTTCTGTTTGAGCTATTTTTAACCAGTCTTGTAATTGACTAATATTTACATTTAATTTTGTGGCTAAATCTTTATCTGTTTGTGGTTTTTCTAAGCTCTCAATTATGATGGGCAGCACTGCTTCATAAATACTTAATTGCTTTGTTGAAATTTGATGTTTTTGAGCTTCTTGAGTTTCGGCAGCAATTCTATAATTTACTGGTTTTTTGGTTTTGACTATTTTTCCTTCAGCACAAGCTTGATTTAACCAATGACGTAATTGACCCATTCGTATTTTCAATATTTCCATTAAATATTTTTCATTCCGTGGCTGTATTAATTTTTCGAGTATTATGGGCAGGACTTTTTCATAAATCTTTTGATTAGTTATTTTGGTCAATAAATCATTTTCTGAGTTATTTAACCCCGATGCCGATTCTGAATTTAAATCAGATTCTAGTTTTGCTTCTGTTGTAGATATTTGTCGGGTATTTTCTAATTTTTCTCGTTTTTTTTTGTCTGTCAATGAATCATTTTCTGAGTTATTTAACCCAGATACAGATTCTGAATTTAAATCAGATTCTGGTTTTGCCTCTGTTGTAGATATTTGTCGTTTTTTTGTATCGGTCAATAAATTATTTTCTGGTTGATTTAATGGAGATTTAGAAAATAATAAAAGTTGCTTTAAATTACTATTCCACGGCTCTAAAGGAAAAGACTTTGCTCCTTTATCCAAAAGTGCTTGATTTCCCTCTTTCACTGTTCCTTGCATTTTCACAAAAACAGGTATTTGCTGATATTTATTCAAAACTTCTGTAGCACCTGCCCAAGTTCCACCCTTACCTAAACTACTACTTACAACTAAAGCATAATCAGATAAAGCATAAATATATTTATTCCGACCCATTGCATTACCAACATTAAATCCGGCATTAGGGTCATAAGTAGAAATTAAAGTTAATTTACCATCCCTAATACTGTCACGATATTTTCTAGAAACAGATGTTTTATTTAAACTATCTGCCAAAACTCCAACTGCAGTACCACCAACTTCTAAAGTTCCTAACATTGCTTCTTGGTCTATCCCTTTTGCACCACCAGAAATTACATTAATTGCTTGAGATGCACAAAGTTTTCCCATTTTATTTGTATATTCAATTTCTTCTTCATTAATATCACGAGAACCCACAATCGCTAATCCACCTCTTTCTAATAATTCTATATTTCCTACACCATAAATAATTGCTGGTGCTAAATGTTGGAGATTTTGTTTCAATTTTTTAGGATAATTTTGGTCGCTCCTTGTGATAATCCATAAACCTTGATTTACCCATTTTTCTACAGTAATAGCTAACATTCCACCTCTTTCTAACAACGCAATTAACCGCTCATAATTTAATTTTTTATCGTTAATTTTTGGCAGTATCTCTAATCCCTTTGCACTTACTAAATCTCCTGGTCTAAGTTGATTTTCAATTAAAATTTTGACAAGTAGATTATACTCACTTAGAGTTAAAGGTTGGAGATGGACATTTCTCTTTTGACCAAAACTAGCACATAGTAATAAAATCACTTGTGCATCTGGAGATAAAACATGATTAAGCATTTTTATATTTAGACTTTTAGGTTTTATACCAATTTGAAAAAAGAATGTTACAAATAGTTCCAAACTTTAGATGTCGAATAATTTGCTTAAATTACTGAAGCATCAAAGTTTTGAGCTATAAAATCATAATGCATGACTTTTGACTTTTAACTTTTGAATTCCGTGAAACGGTATTAGGTAGTAATATCATGTCTACTTTATTAGCATTAAACAAGGAAGAAAAAATGAATGGGAACTCAAACTCTAAACAATTGTAAACACCGTGTAGGTGGCGGGGTATTAAACCCCAGGGTCATTTCATTCTAGATTTTAGCAATGAATTTATTGATTTTTAGGCAGCGAAAGATAAATTTCCTCAAGCTTAAAATAACTTCATTAATGGATAATGGATAATGGATAATTGATAATTGATAATTACCTCTGGTTAAAACCGAGAGGATTGAATACAAGGAGATATTATTTCTTTTTTTCCCCTTAAAAGGGGAGGCTTTAAACCAGAATTGTTTAATTATTAATTATTAATCATTAGGTAATTTCGTCAATACATAAAATGGCGTAGTTTAGAATGAAATAGCCCTGATTAAACCCAAAGGAAAAAGATAATTTTACTTTAACGATCTATAAGATAACTTGATACTCATAAGTAAAAATAGTTCTCAAAACAGTGAGAATCAAAGTTCAAAAATAATCACCAAAATAATTTAAAAAATATCGTAGTTTTCATTCCAATTCTATTTAGGGCTTGCTGATTAAATCTAAAAGTATTTACAGATAAAGGTTTTAGCCTTTTTGGCGCCTTTAAAAAGTGCCTGGTTTTCAGCTCTTCACGCTCAAAAAGTTAGTATTTTAGGTGCATAGTTGGGCAGAAAAATCACTCTTACAATTCTTATTCCTACCTCCTCGCTCATTCCCTTTTCTCCTGTCTCCTGTCTCCTGTCTCCTGTCTCCTACCCCCACCCATAAGACTTTTTCAGCAAACCCTATTTATATATCTACAATTGATTCATGGCTAAAGCTAAAGGAAAAATCTGACCACTACCAGCATTTCGTAACAGTGCTGTAACAACAGTAAAGGTCCATCGTGAGTCTACAACATCATCTACTAAAAACACATTGCCACTAATTCCTTCCCAATTATTAATTTTAAAAGCACCGTCTAAATTATGAGCTTGTTTGTAACTATTACTCATATCTTTTTGTAGAGAAGTATGACGAATTTTTATAATACATGGAACAAAGGGTAAACCTAGTTTTTCAGCGAGACTTTGAGCAAAGTTAGGAACAAGTTCCGGACGATTTAAAGAGGGAATACAAGTCACCCAAGTGGGGAAAGGTTGAGGTTGCCAACGTTGAATCATATTGTATGTAGCTCCAACTAATCTATCATTAAAATTATTATCTTGATACTTTCCTTTTTTCACAAGTTCGCCCCAACCAGCATCATTCCAAAGAGAGAGCGATCGCCCAATTTCTGCTTTTAAGTCTTGAGAGATATTGCCATTAAAATTATAAATTGATAAAGCATTTTTCGGCCATTTTTTCCGAGGTTCTATAATTTGTTCACTACTTCGCAAAAATTGTACAGCTTCTGTCACAAATTTTGAGGAAACATTCTCTGAAAAAATAGATTTTCCTAAGCAAATAGCACATTTACCACAAGGATTTGGATTTGGATCGTCTAACTCTTTTCTAAGAAACTGCATTAAGCATTCTCGACTCTGCATATAATCCCGCATTCGAGCTTGTTCTTGATAACGTATTTGAGTCAATTTTTCTATTTTTTCTGTGTCTGATTGATAATTAATTGGAGTAGCATAATACTTTGACCCTATTTTTTTTACTGGGGATGGAGTTTCGATAGATAATAACTTCAAAACTTTATTTATTTGCCCATTAGTAAGATTCAAATATTGCTCTAACATAGGAACAGAAAGACCGTCTTCTGATTGATTTAGTGCAGCCAAAACTGCTTGATTATGAGCTTCTGGAGGAAAGGCAGTCTGAATAAAATAATCAGTAATTTCTTCATCTTCTTCACCACTTAGAAGAATACCATAGGCATTTTCTACTGCTCTACCTGCACGGCCTACTTGTTGATAATAATGTACCACTGAACCAGGACGTTGATAATGAATTACAAATCCTAAATCTGGTTTATCAAAGCCCATTCCAAGTGCCACTGTTGCAACTAATGCCTTAATTTCATTATTCAATAATTGCTCTTCTAATTCTTCTCGCTCTGCTGTATCTTTCCTACTATGATAAGCTGCTACATTTATTTCTTGAGACTTTAACCACTTAGAAACTATTTCCGCATCTCTAATAGTTAAAGTATAAATAATTCCACTGCCAGGAATATTAGGTAAATGTTCTGCTAACCATCCTAAACGAGCAGGAGGAAATGGCAGATAAATATTTTGTAATTGGAGGCTATCTCTAGTTAATGAACCCCTAAATATTTTCAGATTTGTACCTAATTGAACAGCAATATCATCCACCACTCGATTATTAGCAGTAGCAGTGGTGGCAAGCACAGGAATATTTTTTGGTAAAGCTTGTAAAATTCTCACAATGCGTCGATAATCCGGGCGAAAATCATGCCCCCAGTCAGAAATACAGTGAGCTTCATCAACTACAAATAAACCAATATTTTTAGCTATAGGAATTAAGATATTTTCTCGAAAATCTTCATTAGCTAATCTTTCAGGAGAAATTAATAATATATCTACTTCTCCTGACCTTAAATCATTCTCTACTTCTGCCCATTCTTTGGAGTTGCTAGAATTAATTGTTTTAGCTCTAATTCCAATTCTTTTTGCAGTAGAAATTTGGTTTCTCATTAATGCTAAAAGTGGAGAAATTAATAAAGTAATACCCTTACCTTCATCTCGAAGTAAACGAGTAGCTAAAAAATAAACAAAACTTTTCCCCCACCCAGTACGTTGCACAACTAAAAGACGACTTTGATTTTCAGTAATAGCTTTAATCGCTTCCCATTGACCATCTCGAAATTCAGCAGTGGAATTATTCAGTGCTGTTCGTAGTAATGATAGTGCCCTTTGTTGATTAATATCCATTAATTTCTATCTTCATCCCCTGAACTTTTTAGCAGATTTACCAAACTATTAAAAACCTTGCTAAAATATTTTCGTCTTATTAATATAGCTATATTGTGATTGCAATCTATCCAGGCAGTTTTGACCCTATTACCCTCGGTCACATAGATATTATTGAACGGGGATGTAAGCTGTTTGAAAAGGTTATTGTGGCCGTACTGCAAAATCCCAGTAAGACTCCTTTATTTACTATTGAGAAACGTTTAAGTCAAATTTGCTATTCCACACAACATCTATCTAATGTGGAGGTAGCCAGTTTCGATGGTTTAGCGGTAAACTATGCAAAAATGCGGCAGGCTAAAGTCCTGATTCGAGGTCTACGAGTTCTTTCAGATTTTGAAAAAGAACTTCAAATGGCCCATACAAATAAAACCTTATCATCTGAAATAGAGACAGTTTTTTTGGCTACCTCTAACGAATATAGCTTTCTAAGTAGTAGTGTAGTTAAAGAAATAGCTATTTTTGGTGGATCTGTAGATCATCTTGTTCCTCAGCACATTGCTATTGATGTTTATAAATGTTACGACAAAATTCAGCCAATATTAAATCAGAAGTAAGTGGACAAGTTGATATCCAGGAAAAATTAAATCGACTAGAGGAAATTATTCTTGATAGTCCCAAAAATCCCTACTTATAAAGAAAAGTTATTAAATCAGTTTAGATAATGTTACGACAAAACTCAGCTAAACCTAATATTGAACCAGAAGCAAGTGGACAAAATATCGAGGGTGAACCCGCTAGTAGTTCCCCTGGAGTTGATATCCAGCGAGAACTAAATCGTTTGGAAGAGATTATTCTCGATAGTCCCAGAATTCCTTTTGTCGGACGTACTCTGATCGATGAAGAACAATTACTAGACCAGTTAGATATAGTACGTCTGAATTTACCAGTTGCTTTTCAGGAAGCAGAAATGATTGTTCGGCATAAAGATGAAATTCTTCAAGAAGCTGAACTTTATGCGGAAGAGATTATTGAAAATGCTGAACAACGAGCTTCCCAAATTTTAAATGAAATGGGTCTTGTTCAGCAGGCAAAGGTAGAAGCAGATCAGCTCAGAAATCAAGTTCAACTTGATTGTGAAGCTATTCAACAAGCTACTATTGCTGAAATTGAACAAATTCGCTATCAAACTCAACAAGAGTTGGAGGAAATGAAGGCAAGAGCGATCGCAGAGTGTGATGAAATTCAAAATGGTGCAGATGACTATGCCGATCGTGTTCTGGATAGTATTGAACAGCAGTTAACTGATATGCTCAAGGTCATTCGCAATGGTCGTCAACAATTAGAAGGAGATGAAAATATACCAAAACCACTAAATCCTACGAATAATTTATAGTAATTTATAGGAAAAAGTACAACCTGGGTTGCTGAATAATTAATTATTAATTATTCATTATTAATTATTCATTATTACCTCTCCTTTAAAACGAATAGGATTGACTCAAAGGAAAATTTTTCTTTTTATCCCCCTAAAAGAGCTATGCTTTATAAACATCTTTCTTAACATAAAACGTAGACATTATAGACAAGTTATGAATAAGTCCTTAAAAGGTTTTTGTCAGAGAAAAAGTGTATTAAAAAGTACATTTTTGTTGATAACTTAAGTAGTTTTTCCTATCTACGATGATTCTTTTTCCTTTCTCCCCTGCTCCCTACTCCCCTGCTCCCCTACTTCCCACAAGGTTTTCAGGAGTTCCTTATAAGGGATAGCTAAAAGGGGAGGCTTTCAACCACAATTTTTCGGTAAAATTTAGATTGAGTTCATTAAAGCAATTAAGCTCTTTCTTGAGTCAAAAGTACTTTGAGCGTCTTCAGCAAAATTTGACAATCCAGAGCTAAAGACCAATTATTTATGTATGTCATATCTAGGCGGAAGGCATTCTCAAAGTTAAGAATATGAGAACGACCTGATACTTGCCATAAACCTGTCATTCCTGGTAATACATTTTGTATTATAAAATGATGTGGCTTGAAATTTTCGATATCTTTGGGTTTAAGAGGGCGCGGCCCTACCAGACTCATATCACCTTTGACTACATTAATTAACTGAGGTAATTTATCGAGGTTGTATAGCTCAAGAAACTTACCTACCTTGGTAATTTGCAAGTCTTCCGTCGTGTCCCAGGGTACATAATCCCTAGTGTCATTTTTTCCCTCTAGCTCTTGAAGCAACTGATTTGCATTTACTACCATAGTTCGGAATTTCCATATTTTAAAGTGTTCCCCTCTCAGGCCAACCCGAGTATGCTTATCAATTATTGGACCTGGGGAATCAAGTTTAATTAAAGTAGCGATCGACAATAAAAAAGGAGCAGTTAACAACAGAAAAAAACTGGAAACTACTAAATCAAAACTACGCTTCACACAATAATCAAAACCCGCAACAGCTGGCGGACTTAAATGAATTGTTGGCATCCCACCAATCATTTCTATTTTTGGAATTTGACTAGGAATGGTCAAACTAAATGGCAAAA
The DNA here is from genome assembly GCF_010692555.1 of Okeania sp. SIO3B5. GTDB lineage: Bacteria > Cyanobacteriota > Cyanobacteriia > Cyanobacteriales > Microcoleaceae > Okeania. Next base: position 13,710 of record NZ_JAAHHG010000080.1, read on the forward strand.
TCCGCAGATGAATATCGGCTGTTTTTAGGCTCCAATAAAATTCCATCTGGTCTGGTATTGACCGCCAAGAGCAGACAAAAATTTCTCCTACTCCTTGCTCAAACAAATATTCTAAAATCTCTGGCCAGCGGTCGCAATTTTCTTTAGTAGATAAATCTATTTCTCCTAAGATTTCATATTCTTTATTACTGACTAATTTTAGAGCAATTTTTGCTACTAAAGTATCTTGGGAAGTACCCATTAAAAAAATTTTGCGAGTAAGGGTATTTTTTCTGCGAATAACTATAATTATTGCTTCTGAAATTAGACGACCTGCCGATACAAATATGAGATTAAATAACCATGCTAGTACAAAAACAGAACGAGAAAAAATTGATTCTGGTTGGTATAAAAAAGCCAGTAATAGTAAAATTACTTGAGCAAATGTCAGACTTTTTACTAAGCTAAAAAACTGACAACGATTTTCGCGATCACCATACAAACTAGCAGCAGCTATACTACTTAGAGTAATTAATACAATTGGCAACAACAATGCTGGTTGATAAGCATAAGTTCCGACTACATCTGAGCTAATTGAGTAAGCCTTTTTCCAAGCAAGAGATACAAGAATTGCATCTAGAAGTACAAATCCAATGGTACGCAACCAGAGAATCTTGATTCCACGACTTAGACTAACAGCTTTATTAGGCACACCTTGCTCTCGCTCTCGTTTACTATTTTTTTGAGTATCAGAATTTATGTGCTTTTTCGAGTACAGCATTTTTTTCTTGCCTATTCTATCTTAACATTCTCGATGATACGATCAGGAAAAGCAAACAGCATAAGTGCCTTCGTTTATTGAAGAAAATTAATTGGCTTTGCATAATCAAGCCAATTTTATTTTATCTTCTAATATCACTACAGAAAATCATCTGAACTCAAACCATTTGTTGAACAATTTTTTCTGAATTGCCGATCAATAGTGTAAATTCAATCTACCATTTTATTTTATAGCAGTCGAGGCAAAGGGCGCGGACATTTATAAATGCTCAAACCTAGACAAGGATTACTTTCAAATTTTGACTTTTGAATTTTGACTTTTGACTTGCGCGTAGCGCTATATTTGTTCAGCGTTCATTTCTGCTTGATTTTAACTACTCTAAAAAAACTATAAAAATTTGGTAGCATTCCGTTGCAAAGCAGTAATTCTCTGAGAATTTGCAAAGATGCCTTCTCCTTGCATTTGATTTATTGGTGGTTTGATTTCAATTTTCATCACTTTTTCTGTAGAAATACAAACTGTTTGATCTATTAAGTGAAAAGTGATCCAAGGTTTTTGAAGTAACTGTGGTAACATAGCTTGAAACTCTTGAGGACTTATTGGTAAACTAAAGGTCTCTGAATGACCATTAATATAATAAAGTATTATCTCTGTACTGCTTTCTTGAGCGTATTGTGCAAATGAACCTTTCATTGTTTTTGTTCCTCAATTTAATTGTGCAAAGACTTAGTTTTAGTTGATACTATGACTGTTAGATATTTTTCTAAATTTTACCGAATAATTAAGGTTTAAAACTTCTCCTTTAAAGGAGAAACAAGCGGTCGTTTTGCTGGCGCATAACTACGTTAACGCTACGCGACATATTTTCGGAGCATCACCTAGGAAAAAGCGCAGCTTCCCGTAGGGTGGGATGGATGGGTTTCCTAACCATATCCATGAGACCAAGAGAAAAAAGATTTTCCTTTGAGTCAATCCTCTTCTTTTCAAGGAGAGGTAATTGTTAATTATTAATTATTAATTATTAATTATTAAATGTACCTACTTCTCACTTCAACTGTTTTACCTAAAGAAAAATTAATTAGGGCTTGCTGATTAAATCTCAAAGCATTGACTGATAAAGGTTTTAGTTTTTTTATATCTTGAAAAAGTATTAGTTTTTCAGTTGCTCAGGCTCAAAAAGTGAGCATTTTCAGGTAGCTATAGTAGAGAAATCACTTTTACTATTCTTTTGGCCACTGACTCTGTAATTCCCATTTATTCTACGTCCTAACTACTCCCTACTCCCTTTTTCCCCTCCAGGGAGGAGTTAGGGGTGGGTCCCTACCCCAGCAAAAAGATTTTATTCAGCAAACCCTAATTGAATGAGCACAAATACTTGTTAATACTAAATTCATAATAAGTTTCATAGAATAAAATTTTGATCGGAGTTGACTGTAGATCAAAGCATAAATACTTCATGGTTTTTTCCTGAGTTCTGAGTTCTGATTCTGTTCGGCCTCACATAAACACATAAAATTGATATAAATATAATAAATTATCAAAGTTAAACCATATTGAAAAATTATTTATTACATAAACAGTTTTAATTTTAGTCGCCAATCAAAATAATTACAGAAATCAAAATTTTATGATTTATCACTACCTCCGTGTTAACAGCTATCAACTATGGTTGAAATTCCTTTTTAAATATCATTTATTTCGGTTTCAATATCAAACTGATAGCTGAAGATACCAAGTGCTGAACACTCCTTATATAATTATATCATGTCCAGTTGAATACTTATAAATAAACGACGGAGGAGTCAGGAATCAGGAGGAAAACAAAGAAGGAAGAGAAAAAGAAAGTTTTTTATCACTAATTATCCGGACATGATATTAAAGACTCATTCTGGGATTAATACTTGATAATAGATAATTAAATACTTGATGATGGAGTATAATTTTTATTGGGTTCCACGTTCCACAATTAATCTGTCAACACTGTATATGTACACATATATTATATATATTATATATACTCAATTATATTCCTCTTACATTGACATCCTCCCGACGCTACTCTCACGAGACAGCGCGGGATTCCCTAGCATCACTGTTAGGGGCTTTCTGTTTCTTAGCACCCGCCTTCCGAGATTTACTCTCAGATGGTCTTACGGTCGCTCCACAGACTGACACTGCGAGTCCCGCAGCCTTCTTGGTGGGCGTTCCCTTGCGTCTGACGCCGACGCGGGTTCCCATCCGCAAAATGTTAATTGCAGCGTTTATGTCCCTGTCATGGTGAGTAGCACATTCAGGACAATCCCACTCTCTAATATTTAGAGGTAATTTCTCCACTACATGACCACAATTAGAGCAACGCTTAGAACTAGGGAAATACCTGTCAATCTTAATTAATTGACGACCGTACCACTGTGCTTTGTATTCTAATTGCCTAACTAATTCTCCCCAGTTGGCATCACTACCCACCCCTCTTGCTCCCCTCCCGGGAGGGGATGGGGGTGGGTTGTGATTCTTTACCATGTTTTTTACCGCTAAATCTTCCACTACAATCACTTGGTTTTCTTTGATTATTTGAGTGGGCACGCTTATGGGTATAGTCTTCTCTTGAATCTTTAATCTTGGCGTGTATCCTAGCTACTTTCAGCCTGGCCTTTTGATAGTTATTAGACCCCTTAGTTTTTCTCTTTAGAGACTTCTGAGCTAACCTAAGTTTTTTGTGTAACTTGTTGAGGTTCTTTGGGTTAGCAATTTTTTCTCCATCACTGGTAGTAGCTAGACTGGTAATTCCGCGCGTCAATACCAACTTGTTTGGTTACTGGGTTTAGCTTTAAATCTCTAGGGTCATTGACTCTCAGGGACACTGACCATCTGTTACTGGGGTCAAGTTTTACGGTAATTGTACTTGGTAAACAGTTTTGGGGTAGTTGCCTACTCCATCTTATAGGCAATGGTTCAGCACCCGATCGCTAAATATACTTGACCATCTTTCCACTTAAATGCGGACGAGCGTAAATTCTGCACTACCACCATGACGCTTTTTCTTAAAGTTGGGATATTTGGCACGTCCACTAAAGAAGTTGGTAAAAGCTGTTTGTAGGTGTCTTAAGCCTTGCTGTAATGGCACACTGCTAACTTCTGTGAGAAAATCTAAATCTTCCTGCTTTTTCCAGTTGGTAAGCATGGTTGAAGTTTGCTTATACCCTACTCGCTCTTTGTTTTCATGCCAAGCTTGAGTTCTAGCAGCTAAAGCTTTATTGTAGATCAGTCGAACACAGCCTAAAGTCCTCCTCAACAGGTTTTCCTGTTCTGGAGTAGGATAGAACCTAAACTTGTAAGCTTTTTCAACCATTTACTGCTTGCTAATTCTAGGTTTACATTCTAACATATTCCGTGTGAAATCGCAAAATTGATTGACATTCATCCCGACGCTCCCGATCTGCGGAGAGCGCGGGTCTTCTGTCAACATTTAGATAACCAGTAAAAAATTTAATAATCTGCTAAGTCTAAAATTTATAAATTCAAAAAAAAAATTATAAAGTTTTCAGTAAAGCCCGACAACTATAACAAGATTTGCCTATACTCAATAGAATTGACTCTAATCTAGCCTTAGTCGCCATGATTAAACAGACTAACACCTCCCAAGCAACAACATTATCCCTAAATATTGCTCCAACTCAAATTATTCGGGGGAAAAAGGCTCTAGCCCAATCAGGAGAAGCGATCGCCCATCTTGGAGCTAATCCCTTGATTGTAGGAGGCGATCGCTCCTTAGATATTATTCAACCGTGGCTTGGGCCTTTACTACAAAATCATCATTTAAAATTTACTCAGGCCAGCTACGGGTCAGACTGTAGTGAAACAAGTCTAGCTCATCTTCGCCAAATCGTCACAACTCAAAAAGCAGACCTCATAATTGGCATAGGTGGCGGTAAAGCCCTCGACACAGCCAAACTCTTAGCCCACCAATGTCATTTACCCATAGTCACTATTCCTACCTCAGCAGGCACTTGTGCAGCTTGGACTGCATTATCAAATATCTACTCAGACCAAGGCGCTTTCTTGTATGATGTTAGTCTAGCTAAATGTCCAGACCTGCTAATCCTGGATTATGGCCTCATAAAAACTGGGCCTTCCCGTATCTTAGTAGCTGGTATTGGAGATGCGATCGCCAAATGGTACGAAGCCTCAGTTAGTAGTGGCCATTCAGAGCAAACAATGACCATTGCTGCTGTCCAACAAGCAAGAGTGTTAAGAGATATTCTCTTCCAAAAATCAACAGTAGCCTTACAAGAACCTGGTGGAGAAACCTGGCAAGAAGTTGTCGATGCCACAGTCTTATTAGCAGGTTTAATTGGAGGTATTGGCGGTGCTCAATGTCGGACTGTCGCTGCTCATGCTGTTCATAATGGCCTAACTCATTTGTCAGCAAGTCATGATAAATTACATGGAGAAAAAGTTGCTTATGGTATATTAGTCCAGCTAAGGTTGGAAGAAATGCTACAAGGCAACCAACTAGCTATAACTGCCAGGCAACAACTGTTAAAATTCTATGATGAGATTGGTTTACCAAAAACATTGGGTGACTTAGGGTTAGGAGAAATCAGTTTGTCTGAATTATGGCGTGCTGCTGAAGTTGCTTGTCATGGCAATTCTGATATTCATCGCTTACCATTTAGGGTGATTCCCGAGCAATTAGTAGCAGCAATGGTTTCAACAACAGTCCCACAAGAGCCAGAGAAACAAAATTTAGCTTTTTTAGCAGAAGTACCACACTGAAAACCATAGAGTCAGTGTACGATTAATGCGTTTATTTTCTAAAATTTTATCAGTTTCTCAGCGTTTATTTTCTATATCCAAAAAGTAAATTGTCTATCAAATCACTGATTATTTGAGTCCTTGTAATAAATATGGATTGGATTAATCCCGCAAACAGAGTACAAGCACTACCACCTTATGTTTTTGCCCGTTTAGACGAACTAAAAGCTCGTGCCCGCGAACAAGGGCTAGATTTAATTGACTTGGGAATGGGGAACCCTGATGGAGCGACTCCTCAACCTGTTGTGGAGGCCGCCATCGTCGCTTTACAAGAAGTAGCTAACCATAGTTACCCCCCCTTTGAAGGTACTGCCAGTTTCAGAAAAGCAATTACTAATTGGTATTACCGTCGTTATAGTGTAAAACTTGACCCAGAAGGTGAAGCTTTACCACTGTTGGGTTCTAAGGAGGGTTTAACTCACTTAGCTTTGGCTTATGTGAATCCAGGAGATTTAGTTTTAGCACCTAATCCTGCATATCCTGCCCATTTTCGTGGTCCTTTAATTGCTGGAGGTAAGATTCATAGCATTTTACTGAAACCAGAAAATGATTGGATTATCGATCTAGGGGATATTCCCGATAGTGTTGCAGAGCAAGCGAAGATTCTCTATTTTAATTATCCTAGTAATCCCACTGGTGCTACTGCCCCACGAGAATTTTTTCAGGATATTGTGGCTTTTGCTAAAAAGTATGAAATTATGCTGGTTCACGACTTATGTTATGCTGAGTTAGCTTTTGATGGTTATCAGCCTACAAGTTTATTGGAGATTCCTGGGGGAAAAGATATTGGTGTTGAGTTTCACACTATGTCTAAAACTTATAATATGGCTGGCTGGCGAGTAGGTTTTGTGGTTGGTAATTCTCGGATAATTCAAGGGTTACGCACTTTGAAAACTAATTTAGATTATGGGTTGTTTGCTGCTCTACAGTCCGCTGCTGAAACTGCTTTACAGTTACCGGATGAATTTTTATATCAGGTTCAAGAACGTTATCGGCAACGTCGAGATTTTCTGATTCAAGGTTTAGGAAAGTTGGGTTGGAATGTACGGAAAACTCTGGCAACTATGTATTTATGGGTGCCTTGTCCACCAGGAGTAGGATCTACTGATTTTGCTTTGTCTGTATTACAAAAAACTGGGGTTGTGCTGACTCCAGGAAATGCTTTTGGTAGTGGAGGAGAGGGCTATGTGAGGGTTAGTCTAATTGCTGAATGTGAGCGTTTGACAGAAGTATTAAATCGGTTTCAGCAGGCAGGAATTTCCTATCATTGAAGTAAGCAAAATTTTATATGATATAAAGAAAGACTCTAGCTTCATTAGCTGAGTCTTCGATATTTTACAATTATTTTCTCTGGATTTCTGAATACTTAGGGTTTGCGCTCAAAAGTCTAATGGTGATGATAGGCAACAGGGAACAGCTCCGAAAGGCAAAAGTTAAGACTATATGCTACGGCCAAATTTTCTGAGATTCAGGGGAAAAGTATTAGTATTTTGAGGCTACAATAGCCAAAAACTTTGCACTTTTTCAGCAATATTTAACCCTGGAAACCTTTATAGGTATTGATTACAATTTTATTCAGCAAGCCCTACTTACCAGCAATTACAGTTCAAAACTTGGGGTTGCACATTATGGAATTATATTGCCAAAAATTAGTTTAGACTTTGACTAAAAAAAACTAAAAACCTAATATTAATTATTCTAGCAATTGATTAATCCAAAATCCAATTCAATCAAAAATCTTAAATCATTAGTTACTGTGCAAAACCTATTTTTGACTTCAACTTTAGAGCCTGCTTTCTCCTTGTGACATCTCCCACACTATAGCGTCAGCTTAGTGTGGGCTTCTCGTTTCGTAGCCCCGGTATCCCGTCGGGTTCAACAAGGTTTAAGGATGGAATGCCCTACCGCCCTATTTTTGATATTTATCGCTGCATTTAAGTAGCGGTCTATTACTATGCCACAATCTAAAAATCTAGACAATCATAGACACGCTTTTCATCCGTGACTAAAAGCAATTTTCTGACTCACCTGTCCATAAGTCTACTGGCAAAGAAGGTTAATGTTCTGATCAAACACATTGAGTTTAGGATTCCCTCTGGGGTTTTCATCAGATATGAAAAGTCGAGTGCCAAACACTCCATAATCGTTGCTAAAATCCTCTGGTCTTAGCAGACGTATGTAATAATAACACAGATTAATGGATTGACTAATCCCCGCAGCTTTTGCCGAGGGGATTCTAAGTTGATACTACGCAACACCGATAAATCCTTGTTGCTTCGTTTCTCATGATTCTGACCAAAGATATATTCTTTGGGGACAATTTCCGCGGTGCCCCTACACAGTCGGCATAGCGTCTAAACCATGCTTTGCTGCTTACTTTTGTCTAAACGTTTGTATATCCAGATAATAGCACAGGACAACTAAAGTTGTCTAGTCTAAACGACTCCCTTGTTTTCATCCCCCGGTTAAAACACGGGGGCTTTGAACGTCGCTTTTCGGTAAAAACATAGACATTTGGTAGATATTTGTCTAGGATAGTCTATATTTTTCAGCTCTAGCAACCAACAGGTCGAGTTTTCCTATTCTCCCTGAAATTTGCCCCCTGCTCCAATACTCAACATTTCTACATTTTTTTCACGCCTTATGTCTATTTGATGCGGGCATTCTAGCAACGTTTTTGATAAGTTAGTAGTTGTTGCGAGAGAACTTACGATTATTGCCACCACCGTAGCTACCACCACCCTTATTGTTTTCTCGTGGCTTGGCCTTATTAACTCTCATATCACGACCCATCCAACTTGCACCATCCAAAGCTTCAATTGCTTTTTCTTCATCCTCCTCGTTTACCATTTCCACAAATCCAAAACCACGCACTCGACCTGTTTCACGGTCTATAGGTAAATGAACTCTTGTTACCTGTCCATATTCAGCAAATACTGCATTTAAGTCCTCTTGTGTGACATCGTAGGATAAATTACCCACATATATTGACATAGACTGTCTCCCAAATCAGCTAAAAATTTAAAAGGAATAGAACTCGGAGACAAGTCTGTAAAGAAAAACTGGAAAACGCCCATCGAACTTAAACAGATCCTCGAAACCGATAACACATTCTATTATATCACAAGCTAGATTTAGCAATAGTAAAAATCAAGAAAGTTTGGCTCAGAATATAGCAGGCAAGAGGTAGCAGGCAACTTCTAAATCTGTGGGAAAAATATTTCTCTGCTAGGTTTATTAGCAGTCTATTTTCTAACTAACCCATTCTTTGTTATAGATTTGTATACTTAATGGTTGAGAATCAAGCAAGTTTTTCTATTATACTCTTTTTTCGCCTCACTAAAAATCAAAGGGCATCTCTAAAAAAGAGGAAGTAGGGAGTAGGGGGACAGAATTAATGAATCAGAGTGCCATAATTGATTTGATTTTTTACTATTTGGAGATTTCTAAAGATATTACATATCAAGGCAAAATCAAGATTTAATAATTTTTAAGCAGACTCATGCTGTTTATGCCAAGTTGGATGCCATAACAATTCAGCAGTGGATCTTTTTTCTACCATTTCTTCAGTGATAATACAACGGGTAACATCTTTACGGGATGGCAACTCATACATTACCTCTAACATTAACTCTTCTAAAATGCCTCGTAATGCTCTAGCTCCTGTTTTTCGTCTATATGCTTCTTTAGCGATCGCCTTAAGAGCTTCTTTCTGAAATTCTAACTTAACATTATCCATCTTTAATAATTTTTGATACTGTTTAACTAAAGCATTTTGTGGCTCAGTTAATATTTTCATTAATGCCGTTTCATCTAATGGGTCAATTACTGTTAATACTGGCATTCGTCCAATAAATTCTGGAATCAAACCAAACTTAACTAAGTCATCTGGTTCTACACTTTTGAGTACATTAATATTACGTTTTTCTTTTGACTGTAAAGCTATATTATCTTGATTAATATTTTCGGCCTGAATAAAGCCCAATGATTTTTTTCCCTGTCGTTGTTCAACTATTTTCTCTAACCCGACAAAAGCACCACCACAAATAAATAAAATTGAATTGGTATCAAGCTGAATAAAATCTTGATAGGGATGTTTACGTCCTCCTTGTGGTGGGACATTAACTATTGTCCCCTCCAAGATTTTTAATAAAGCTTGTTGGACTCCTTCTCCAGATACATCTCTTGTAATGGAAGTATTTTCACTTTTACGAGCAATTTTATCTATTTCGTCTATATATATTATTCCTCTCTGAGCCGCTTCTATATCAAAGTCTGCTACTTGCAATAACCTTAACAAAACATTCTCTACATCATCCCCTACATAACCAGCTTCGGTAAGGGTTGTTGCATCTGCTACTGCAAATGGCACATCTAGTAATTCTGCTAGAGTTTGGGCTAACAGAGTCTTTCCACAACCAGTTGGGCCAATTAATAGGATATTAGATTTTTGTAATTCCACATCAGGGTCAACGTTTTTGTCGGAATTATGATTTGTTTGACAACTCAGACGTTTGTAGTGATTATATACTGCTACTGACAGTACTTTTTTTGCCTGCTGTTGTCCAATTACATGATGATCCAAGTATTGATTAATTTCTGTAGGTTTCGGAACTGCTTCTAAGGAAGTTTTACTCTTACCTGAATAATTTTTATCTGCTAATTGCGATCCAATTTGACTAGCTGAAGTATCATCTTTTCTAGAGTTAAAAATTTCTTCTTCTAATATTTCGTTACATAGTTCTACACATTCATCGCAAATATATACCCCAGGACCTGCGATTAACTTACGGACTTGGTCTTGGGACTTGCCACAAAATGAGCATTTAAGATGGGAATCGTATCTGGACATACTTGTTTTATTCCTTGATGATGGGGATCTTTTTTTCTGAGGAGTTCAAAAGCTGTTATTTGATATTGATGATTGAAAAATCCAGCATATTAGTCATAATTTAAGTCTGAATTTCACAACTTCTTATGTTTATAGTTTTAACTCAACTGTGACATAGTTCATAAAAATATAGTCAAATATGACTAATCCTTATTTTGCAGGTGTTACTCTGACTGGGTGAACTACAACACCCTCGCTTCCCATAGTCAAAAACAAAAGGGAGCTGCTTTTCTCATTATGTTCAAAGAACCGTTCACATAACTCATTGATTAATCTTTTACTTGCGGTACAATATAAACCTCTTTTTACTCTTTTTCCTGAAAAGGTGACATGATTTTTCTCACCTTCTAAGTACACTGGAATCAAATCATTATCTATAAAACTTGATGCGGATGTATAAGATTCTTCTGTAATTATTACATCTATTCCTACCATCTTGGCTTTATAAGATAACATTTCTATTAACTTGTTATAGGGAACAGATACAAAATTTTGATTATTTCTTTTCCCTAAATTTATCTTCTGCTTCCACTCTTCATTGTGCCCTATTATCAATGTTCCTATTTTCTGATTAATTAGGGTATTAATAATTAAACGAGATGATTTATGAAGATAATCGTTGATTTTAAATTCTCTTTTATTACAAAGCTTTTTTAGTCTCTTACTTGATTGATTTTCTTTGAGTTGAGATTGTAAGGAACTCTTAACTTTGTTGTAGTATTGATTGATAGATTTTAAAGGTCTGCCATTTATCACTCTTGGGTTTAATTCCGGCTTGATTAAAGGTTAATGTAGCTAAGTTGTTTAATCCTATATCAATACTGGCACAACGATTTTTCTCTAGCTCGTATTGTTTTTCGCATTTCTCATAAATCACCTCAATTACATAATGGTTCAGTCTAGGGACTAGACGAACTTGTTTGACTTGTGAAGTAGGTACTAATGTTTTTAGATAAATTCCTGTTTTAGAAGGATTAATAATTCCTTGTTTTAATTGCCTCTTGCTGATGGCTTGTGTCCTATAAACTACAATATTTCTTCCCGTTATTTTATTTTTATATCCAGTCAGACGAGGACGAGATTTAAACTTTGATGGGTTCTGTTTATAAACTTCGTTTGCTGCTAAAAAGCTTTTCCAGTTTCTATCTAGTATCATCAAGATTTGTTGAGATACTTTAGCTGGCATTGCTTGATAATCTGATTGAGTAGAGAGTGTTTTTTGTAGGTCATAGTAGGAATTATTTATTTTTTCAAAGATGAAAGATTGGCGAACTAAATAATTGGCATAGTTATAGAGATTTTTCGACAAAAAACACAGTCGGTCAATTTCATCATAAAACCGATGATTTTTTGTATGGGATATGTCTCTCAACTAATTTCATAAATCAAGGGGTTAAAATTATATTAGGATTCAATAATTTAGGAATTTTTATTTTTATTTAGTCTGGAATTACCAGCCAATTTCATTATACTATTAAAGATATGGCCTTTGAGTTATTAAATTTTGTCAAATATAAAGGCGCTCTTTTATACAAGTAAACGGAGATATTTGACATCACTTGACTACATAAGACTATATTTATGTATAACTTTTATTATACTCCCACACGCTTGCTGGCGCTATAGTGTGGGCTTCTCGTTTCGCAGCCCCGGTATTCCGTCTGGCTCCACGAGCTTTAAGGACGGAATGCCCTACCGCCCTATTTTTTATATTTATCGCCGCATTTAAGTCGCGGTCTATTACTATGCCGCAGTGCGGGCAAAAATGGGTTCGTATGTTTAATTCTTTATCGACTTTTTCCCCACAGTTTGAACAATCTTGGCTGGTATTTTTGGGGTTCACTGCTACGGTTTTCTGTCCAGCATTTCCAGCTTTGACAGTTAAAATAGCCAGGAATTTACCCCATCCAGCATCGTTAATTGATTTACTCAAACGAGTCTTTGCTAGTCCTTTTATCTTTAAGTTTTCATGGGCAATAACATCCGATGAGTGATAACAATTCATTGGCTGTTTTGAAATGAAAATCTTTACGTTTATCAGCAACCTTTTTATGTTGTTTAGCTACAGCTTTGACAGCATTAAGCCTCCTTTTAGTTCCTTTTTTCTTTCTAGATAAACGTTTTTGTAGAGTCTTTAATCGTTTCTGAGATGAGCGATAGTATTGAGGAATAGGGATAGACTCTCCTTCACTTGTTACTAAGAATTCTTTCAACCCCATATCAATTCCCAGAGTGTTTTTTAATGTTGGTTCAACTTTAGTTGTTAAAGCTGGAACTGATTTTTCTTCTAGGGATAAAGTCATTTCAGTTATCAGTTATCAGTACCTCTACCTGAAGTAAAGTGAATTGAAATATTGAACTTGATTTTCTCTTAGTTGATGGTCGGACAGCGCAGGTTTCTGAGCCATCCGGAGACCGCTTTTTTTCCCGTTAAAAGGGAAGGCTTCAAGGCGCGAATTATTTAATTATTAATTATTAAGGTAACGTCCTTTTCCTTTAAACCTTGGTCTTCCTAATTTATATCCACTTTTATCTGCTTTAAACCATCGATCAAAAGCAAATTTTACCCGTTTTATGCAATCTTGCAGGACCTGATAATGAATCAGCTTGTACTCAGGAAACTTGTCTTTTGTATTGACCAAATCTTTTTTTTGAGAGTAATAATCTGGATGGTCTCTAAGTTGAGGAATTGGCATCACCAAGGGGCAGGCGTTAACTGGACAAAGGTTTTCTGACCACCATGAGAATTTTTCACCCAGCCTATAGTTGTACTGCCGACGCAACAATTCCAACCACATTTCTATTATTGCTATTTGATCTGAGTTGGGCCTTAATTTATATTGGTAGGCAGTGCGCATGGTGGAAAATTTCTGGGGTTATTGCAATATCATAATACAAGTTTTTCAACTAGGGCAAAGGCTTTTGCTGGGATAGCATGCAAATTCAATAGGTTCGATGCCCATTCAATTTGCGGCCAATTCATCTCACGCCAAATCTGCATATTATGGCGTGAGGCTTCTCGGCGATTCAGCTAATTATATATATTTGTTTTTAAGCATTTTAATTTTTCAACAAGATAATTTCAATAATTTACTATAGTAATTCCCATACTTGTAAGGTACAAAATTCACAATTTTTGGGGAACAGGGAACAGAATAGAAATTCAAGATAGGTGTATCTCACACTTACTGAGAAACGCCATATGAGATTTATCTACTCAGAACGTTTAAAAAGTATGAGCATCTGGCCTAATTATTTGAAACTCAAAAAATAAAAACAAGCTCGGTCTGAATCATTAACAATTATTAGGTTGGATAATATGATTATATTATATCTACAATTTCTTAGTTTTTTGCATAATCTAGATTTAGATATTGACTAACTATTTTTTTGCAAAGATTTATTAAGCAGAAAATGTTGAAAAATTTATAAAAATCAAAAATATTTTGAGCGAGAAGAGAAATATTGTGATATAGTTCTTAAACTATGTTGGTTCTAGCGAGGGTCAGTCGTTAGAAGTAAAGGGGAAAGTTTGGTGTAAATCCAACGCTGTCCCGCAACTGTGAAATGAGTTTAGTAAAATCTAAAATTTCATTAAGCCAGAATGCCCACCAACATTAATTAATAAAAATAATCAATACATCTGCGAGGTACGGATGAGAGACAAACATTACAAGCCTACAAAAAGTAGGCTTGCTCACCAATTGCATAGAATAAGAGTAATTTTAGCACTAGCAATTTTAATCTTTTTCAGCACAATAGAATCGGCAATAGCCCATCATCCAATGGATGGAAAAACACCAAGTAATTTGTGGGAAGGTTTTCTATCTGGTGTAGGACATCCAATTATTGGAATAGATCATCTGGCTTTTGTCGTTGCAGTTGGATTAATTGCAGTAGGAATCCCCAACGGTATATCAATAATAGCATCTTTTCTCGCTACAGTAATATTAGGAACAGGTATCCATCTTCTCAGTATTGATTTACCTTTAACAGAAATAGCGATCGCCCTATCAGTAGTTGCTTTTGGTACAATGCTAGTTCTCAAACAGAAGCTGAGTCTCCAATTATTAAGTATTTTTGCAGCTATTGCTGGTATATTTCATGGTTATGCTTATGGAGAGGCAATTATTGGTGCAGAAATGACACCCTTATTTGCATATTTGTTTGGCTTTACAGCGGTGCAATTATTAATAGCATTATTGGTGATGAAATCTGCTGAATTAGTAAGTAATTCTTGGGAAAATAAATTCTTTCTTGTAATGCGCTTCCTGGGTTTGGCAATAGGTGCTATTGGAATGGTATTTTTCACCAGCGCAATATTTAGTTAGTAGCCCAATTAAATTATTACAAAATCATCAAAAAAACAAAATGTCTACGCCACAGATACTATTTGTTTGTACTACTTGTGCGAGTGTTTGGAAAGATGGGAAACGACAAGGTATTAGTGGAGGAGAAAAACTACTAGACCAACTTTCCCAAGAATATAAAAATTGGCACTTACGGGATAGATTTTCTATAAAACCAATAGAATGTATGAGTGCTTGTAGTCACTCTTGTGCTATTTCTTTTGCTGCCCCTGGTAAGCATACTTATGTATTTGGAGATTTACCATCTCAAACAGAAGTTTTATCTGAAGTATCAGCAGCAGTATTAGAATGTGCCAGTCTCTATGATGCTAAATCTGATGGATTATTATCTTGGTCGGAAAGACCTAAGCAGTTAAAAAAAGGTGTGTTAGCAAGAATTCCACCATTAATTTCGTAGGGTGCATCTCATAGCAAGCAAAAATACTTTTTTCCTATATATTCCCAGCTCCGGTGTTCCCAGCTCCGGTGTTCCCTAAAAGCGATAAATTTTTGGCTTTATTCACGCATTGAGATGCACCCATTTCGTAAGCTATTCAGCCGTCAGTTATTAGCTAGTCTTCTATGGTTGAAACTGCGTTATCAGCTATTAATTTTGGAGAAGGTAAAAGAAACCTTTGAAATTGAGAAAGAATAAACAGTTACTACTAAAGTTTCTAGACTAAACCTTAGAAGTAATTATTTATTACGTAAGCATTCAGCTATTAGCATTTCCGTTTGTCATGCTCCGCAAACAGCTATCAGCTTTTATTTGAGTCAAGCAAAGACTAAGGTTAGCTGACAGAAATATTTCATTTCCTGCGGAATGCGGAAGCA
>NZ_JAAHHG010000081.1 GCF_010692555.1 Okeania sp. SIO3B5
GAAAATGAATAAGAGACTGAAACAGTTATAGTTTAATTCTAGTAGGGTGCGTTAATGAAATGTAACGCACCCTACTAGAATTAAACTATAACTGTTTCAGTCTCTTATTCATTTTCTTTGCAATAAACGGTGTTGGTTCAGCTTTTCGTAGTATGGCATACACAAATTGTAGAGAGAAAGCAATTTTTGGTCTTGATGAATTTTTAAGTAAGATTTCTCAGTCTTTTGAAACCCATAACTAATTTGTAAATCTTCAAGCCAACTTCCATTATCCCACCAACTTATTTCATTAGTATTGCTAGGAGGATTCCAGTCTAATGCTTCTGGTATAAACGGAATACCTATTCTCGAACAATACTCCTTAACTATATCTGTTGTATTTTCTACAAGATCGTCAGCATTAATAACAACAGGAATTTTACCTGTACGCTCAATGACTTTGTTGAAAAGTTCAAAAAGTTGTTTATAACCACATTCCTCAAAATCAAGATCGGGCATTTTATAATAATAGGAAGGTAGCATTTGATCTGGATTGCGAATCAAAAAAGTATGCTGGAAATAATCAATAAATTCATTATTTACAATTTGGATAAAATAAAAAGGAAAATCTTTTATAAACAATCTGTTATTCTGAGATTTTACCTTTAAGTCTTGCCAGACATTCTGATAATTATACTCTGCTTGTGGTGCGATATTTGGCACACGATTAAAAATACGTTCCTCACTATAGTATGCTGAACGACCAAAAGGTTCCTGAAGGACCAAAAAATCTCCTCTTTGCTTAATCATCCACATAAAAGCTGTGGATCTGGAGCGAGGAGTAGACCATAATGCAATTATTTTTTGATCCATTATTACTCTAATTAGAAGATTTAGTAACAGAAATAATAATATTTGTTGTTTGCCAAATATCATCAAGGTTGGCAACTTTGCCTGTCCCGTTTGTTATATTTATTGTACAAATAATCTCTAATAATGTCAAAATTATGAAAATAGCGATCGCTCAACTTAACCCTATTATTGGTGATATTAAAGGAAATGCAAAATTAATTTTAGAAGCTGCACAAAAAGCTGAAAATTTAGATGCCAAATTGATGATAACTTCAGAATTATCTCTAATAGGTTATCCACCACGAGATTTATTAATTTATCCTAGTTTAGTTGAAGCTGCTGTTACAGAGTTAGAATATTTAGCCAAAAATTTACCATCAGAAATAGCAGTTTTAGTGGGAACTGTAACTTTTAATTCTCAAGCCAATGAAACAGGAGAGAAATCATTATTTAATAGTGCTGCTTTATTAGGTAATGGAGAAGTAAAACAAATCTTTCATAAAAGGCTTTTGCCTACTTATGATGTATTTGATGAACAACGATATTTTGAGCCTGGTAAAACTAGCGATTTTTTCACGTTAGAAATTCCTGGAAAAACCTCAGAATCTTTAACGAAAATTGGCGTGACTATTTGCGAAGATTTATGGAATGACGCTGAATTTTGGGGAAGGAGAAATTATGCTTGCGATCCAATGAAAGAATTAGCAGAAAATCAAGTTGATTTTGTAGTAAATATGTCTGCTTCTCCATATCGAGTAGGAAAGCAAAAATTGCGAGAGGCAATGTTAGAACATAGTACGAATCGTTATCAAATACCAATTATTTATGTTAATCAGGTAGGTGGTAATGATGATTTGATTTTTGATGGTTGTAGTGTGGTTTTTAATAAGATTGGTAATGCGATATATCGAGCTAGTGCTTTTGCAGAAAATTTGGCAGTTGTTGAATTTAATCCAGTAAAAAAAGATTTGATTGTGACTAATTATGAAAGTCTATATTTAGCAGAAAGTGAGGATGAAGAAATTTGGTCTGCTTTGGTGTTAGGCGTAAAAGATTATCTGCGTAAATGTGGTTTTTCTAAAGTTGTTATTGGTTTAAGTGGGGGAATAGATTCGGCTTTAGTTGCAGCGATCGCTACTGCTGCTTTAGGTAAAGAAAATGTTTTTACTATTTTGATGCCTTCTCCTTATAGTTCTGATCATTCTGTTAAAGATGCTTTGGAATTAGTGGAAAATTTGGGTGTTGCTAAACAAGTTATTCCTATTGGGAATTTAATGAAAAGTTATGACAATAGTTTGCAAGATTTATTTGCGGGTACAAATTTTGGCATTGCTGAGGAGAATATTCAATCTCGGATTCGTGGCAATTTATTAATGGCAATTTCTAATAAGTTTGGGTATTTGCTTTTATCCACGGGTAATAAGTCAGAAATGGCGGTCGGTTATTGCACTCTTTATGGTGATATGAATGGTGGATTAGCAGTAATTTCTGATGTGCCGAAAACTCGTGTTTATTCTCTGTGTCGGTGGTTAAATCAACAGGCGGTTAATAATAATCAAAATTTCTATGGAGCCGAAAATTTACTAATTACTGAACAGCAAAATATTATTCCAGAAAATATTTTGACTAAAGCTCCTAGTGCTGAGTTGAAAGAAGGTCAAAAAGATGAGGACTCTTTACCGTCTTATGAAGTTTTGGATGATATTTTATACCGCTTAGTAGAAAAGTGTGAGTCTTTGGCAGAAATTATTGCAGCAGGACATGATTCAGAGGTAGTAAATAAAGTTATAAAGTTAGTGATGCGGGCAGAATTTAAACGTAGACAAGCACCCCCTGGGTTGAAAATTAGCGATCGAGCTTTTGGCACTGGTTGGCGGATGCCTATTGCGAAGAAAAGTTCTTGGTAGATTTGAGGTTGTGAGTTTTTAATTTTGGCTAAAAGTTAATCTCTGCTCTGACAAATAGCTGGTAAAATGCAATGAAGAAGTTATGGTTATCTTTATTGAGCTAAAAACTCATTCTGAACGCCACCAGAAAACAAGACTCAAGAGATGGCTATCCATCTCAACCCTCAAATATTGGAAAATTCATTTGGTTAAAAGTTAATCTCTGCTCTGACAAATAGCTGGTAAAATGCAATGAAGAAGTTATGGTTATCTTTATTGAGCTAAAAACTCATTCTGAACGCCACCAGAAAACAAGACTCAGGAGATGGCTATCCATCTCAACCCTCAAATATTGGAAAATTCATTTGGTTAAAAGTTAATCTCTGCTCTGACAAATAGCTGGTAAAATGCAATGAAAAAGTTATAGTTATTCTTGTTGACTAACCAACTCATTCTGAACGCCACCAGAAAACAAGACTCAGGAGATGGCTATCCATCTCAACCCTCAAATATTGGAAAATTCATTTGGTTAAAAGTTAATCTCTGCTCTGACAAATAGCTGGTAAAATGCAATGAAAAAGTTATAGTTATTCTTGTTGACTAACCAACTCATTCTGAACGCCACCAGAAAACAAGACTCAGGAGATGCCATTAATGAAGTCAGAAGTTAGAAGTTAGAAGTTAGAAGTTATTTTTGTCACGGGGATTTTGAGCAACCCTCCAAAAATATTTCGCGAATCAAGGCGGAGTTAAAGACCCAATTATTTCGATCAATTTCCGGCTCAAATATTTGGAAACTCATTTGAGTAAAAGTTAATCTCTGCTCTAGATTTCCACCAGCAAAGCAAAGGATTTTAGCAATGTTTTATGAAGTTGGTATAACAATAAGGAAAATTGTTCGCCGATTTTAGTAGATATCAAAAAACAGCTAAATTACCAAATAAACATTTTTTCAGGAATTGAGTTGAATATTAATTCTGACCAAAATTTAAATAGCTTTTGTAATTGTATTGTGAGTCGTTCCACAATATAACTTGTAATTAAAGCAGTATTTGTTGCCCTAGTAGAAGCAAAGAACAATAATCCAAAAAATGTTGATTTTTTAGCAAATATCTATCCAAACAGTATTACTTATTCTTAACTAAGGTAAGCATAGTATTCAACATTTTCGTTTGTCATGCTACCCTTGCCAGAAGCATGAATATACAGAAGTTACTAAGGTTAGTTTGTTACCTTTTTCTTTCCTACGAAATGCCGCATAAACATAATTTTGAATTCTCCTTCTAAGATAATAAGTTAATAGCTGAATGCTGAATGCTGACTGCTGAAAGCTTACTAACTAAGACCAAACTCGCGGAGAACAACTAGGTCTTTTTAAATAAAAAAGCCGGAGAAAATGCCAAACCAAATTAAACCAATTTTTCACATTAATTATTGACTGCCCACAATAGCGACAAATCATCCCTTTAGGAATACGAGTAACACCTACTTCACCAGACATATCAATACCTAAACTTTGCCACAAACCACGAACTTTTGTAACTACCTCTGACGTAACAGGTTGCCCAACAAAAATGAAAGTTCCAACTACAGAATTATCAGCTAAACCCAAGAGACTATTAACCATTTCCGACCCACCTTTTAAGAATTGTCTGTCTATCCAGATCGGATAATTTTCTTGCCAAACCTCAGTATACGAACGCCAATTTCCTGTTAAAAATTTTTCCCCTCTAGCACTTCTGCCAAATCTAATAATTTCCCAACTCATCCAACTCGCTTCTACTCCTAAATGTACTTTTAAATCTTGCCGATACTCAGCACCATTAAATAGTATTGTTGGTTGAGGGAACCATTCTAAACAAGACTGACTATCAAGGTTAATACTAATATTTTGTTGAGCAAGTTGACCATTACTACGATAAATTTTACTAGCTGCGGCAGTAGTAATTAAAGCATGGGTATTCGGTTGTAATTCGATATTAATAGAAAGGCGATCGCCTCCAACAACACCACCAGCAGTATGTAAAATTACGCTATGACAAACTTCATTTCCTTCTGGATAAAAAGGTCTTTGTATTTTTAATGGTGCTTGATTTTTACTTGTCATAATTTTAGTAGTATTGTGTTGCTTGCCATAAATTAAATCGATACTACCGTGCCATTCTTTAGTCATAATTAGGATTTTTTTTAGAGACTTTTTATATAGGAGAAGGAAGAAGAAAGAAGGAAGAAGGAAGAAGGAAGAAGAAAAAATTCTACATTGTCTGAGTTTTTAAGCTGTCGAGTTGCCCTAACCTTTCCTTCAACGACTATATCCATAAATATAGAGAAAATATTCTCATCATTAGTGTGGGATAGTAAATTTTAGTTATCGTGGAAAAACGTTGCTTAGTGTCATACCCAGGTCAAAATAATTAAAGCAAAATGTTGACTTGAAAAACTTGCTTCCATCAAAGGTATTTGTATTTTTAATGGTGCTTGATTTTTACTTGCCAGAATTTGAGTACTTTTGTTTTACTTGCCATCAATTAAATTGAGACTACTGTGCCATTCTTTAGTCAGAATCAAGATTTTTTTAGAGACTTTTCATATAGCAGAAGGAAGAACCGAAGTTGGAAAAAGAAATAAGGAAAAATCCTACGTTGTCTGAGTTTTAAGCTTTTGATTTGTTCTAACCTTTCCTTCAACTACTATATCTATAAATATATAGATAATATTCTCATTATTAGTGTGGGATAGTAAATTTTAGTTATCGCGGAAAAATTTGGCTTAGTCTCATACCCAGGTCAAAATAATTAAAGCAAAATGTTGACTTGAAAAACTTGCTCCCATCAAAGGTATTTGTATTTTTAATGGTGCTTGATTTTTACTTGCCAGAATTTGAGTACTTTTGTTTTACTTGCCATCAATTAAATTGAGACTACCCTGGCATTCTTTAGTCACGATAGAGATTTTTTTAGAGACTTTTCATATAGCAGAAGGAAGAAGGAAAAATCTTACATTGTCTGAGTTTTAAGCTGTCGAGTTGCCCTCACCTTTCCTTCAACTACTATATCTATATATTTATAGATAATATTCTCATTATTAATGTGGGATAGTTAGTTTTAGTTATCGTGGAAAAAAGCGGCTTAGTCTCATACCCAGGTCGAAATAATTCAAGCAAAATGTTGACTTGAAAACTTACCCCAATAAATTGATATTGTAATTTCAAATAAGAATGAAATACTTTTTCGACTGAAAGTATTCCAAGGCAATAAATGCTTATTTCAATCTAAACTGAAATGACTGTAACTCCAAAATTATTGTTAAGTTTTCTAGTTAACTTTCCTTACCCTATTACCAATTATTTAGGGTTGCCTGAAACAGTATTTTTGTAGGAGTCAGGAATTAGGAGTGATGTAGATTTAAACGAAGAAGTAGAAAAAATAATTTTCAGATATTTTTTAACCCTTGTTTACTTAAAGTCCTCAGATTTTATAGAACTTTTTAAGATGGTGAGGTACAGTTCAACATTTATCTCTCTTTACCGAATAATTAAGGTTTAAAGCCTCTCCTTTAAAGGAGAAACAAGAAAAAATTTTCCTTTTATTCAATCCTCTTCCTTTTAGGGAGAGGTAATTATCAATTATCAATTATCAATTATCAATTATTGAACTACTCCCTACTCCCTTCTCCACTAACTTGTACTAATATATTTCGTTTTCTAGGTCCGTCTAATTCAAAAAATAATACTGACTGCCAAGTTCCTAAAGCTAATTTTCCTTCCACAACAGGAATAACTTCATTATTATTTAAAGTCATTGCCATCAGATGAGAATGAGCATTAATAGGTTCATCGGGAGGCACATCTCGCAGATGCAAATCATTATGGAGATATTTGTCAGATTCTGGCGCTAATTTTCTCAGATATACTTTTAGGTCTGTTATTAATCTTTCCTCATTTTCGTTAATAGCTAAAGCTGTAGTCGTGTGTCGAGAAAATACAATTACTTGCCCATTTTTTATACCACTCGCATTTAAGATATCAATAATTTGAGGAGTAAGATTGTATATTTCTATTCCGGGGGCAGTTTCTATTTCTAGAAATTCATTTTTGATCGACATAGCAATGTCTTACCGAATAATGAATAATGAATAATGAATAATGAATAATTAAGAGTTGATAGTTAATAATTATTCATTCAACAATTCAGGTTTAAAACCTTCCCTTTTAAGGGGATAAAATCAAAGAAAATATTTTTAGTCAATCCTCTTCTTTTGATAATAGGTAATTATTAATTGTTAATTGTTAATTGCTGAACTTATCTATAAGTTGTAGTAAAAAAATTAATCAACTAAACTTGTTTCTTCAGTTGTAATAGCAATTTTTCCGACAGCATGACCCATTTCACTATAAGCATGAGCTTCTGCTATTTCTTCTAGTTTATATGTACGGCCAATAATTGATTTAACTAATCCATCTTCAATGAATTCTCGGAGAGCATTTAAGTCCCTAGGGTTTGGTTGGGCAAGAATTAATTTAGATTTTTTACCAGGCACAAATAAGCTGAAGAAAGTAGGAGGTAAATTGTCTACAGTTGGCAGAGTAGATATATAAATTCCCTCTGGTTTCAAGACATTTTCACAACTAGAAAAAGTTTCTTTAGCCACAGCATCAAAAATAATATCGTACTGCTCTAACTCTTTAGTAAAATCAATTTGATTATAGTCAATAACCCGACTCGCTCCTAAACTTTCTACTAGGGTAATATTGTTACTACTACAAACACCTATTACTTCAGCTTTCATTGCTTTGGCAATTTGTACGGCAAAGATACCAACTCCACCAGAAGCACCATTTATTAATACTTTTTGTCCTGGTCTAATTTGACCTAAATCAAGTAATCCTTGAAAAGCTGTTAAACCTGCAACTGGAACTGTTGCTGCTTGAGAATGAGTCATATTTTTTGGTTTTAATGCCACAGTATTTGCAGGTATAGCAATATATTCAGCATAAGCACCTCCTACTAATGGATTAATAAATGTATAAATTTCATTTCCTGGTTCAAAATTTTCTACTTGTTCTCCTACTTCTAATACGACTCCAGATAAGTCAGAACCTAAAATAATAGGAAAGTTAAAACCTGATAATAATTGTAGTTGCCCTTGTCGAATTTTCCAATCGACAGGATTAACACTTGTACCGTGAATTTTTACTAATAATTGATTGGGTGTAATTTGAGGTTGGTTAATATCTGAATATTCTAAGACATCTATAGAACCATAGCGATTAATAGTGACTGCTTTCATAGAGTTTTTCTGTAAAATTAGGACTTTATTAGAATACCAATAATTTTCTTGTTTAGCAAGGTACGTTCAACAATTAATTATTAATTATTAATAATTAATAATTACCTCTTATTTTCAACGAGAGGATTGACGCGGTAGGAAAATTTTTTTCTTCTCTTGGTCGATTATACCAATTTGATAAATGTTTGCTACAAATAGCTAGGGTATTTATTAGAATTTCCGTTTGTCATGCTCCGCACACAACAATTCTGCAATCCAGAATTCTGAATTATGAATTTCAGAATGGATAGATTTAATACCATTTTTGATGTTGTAAATTATCTTTTTCGTCAAATAGACTTTATTTTAAAGTCTATTTATGATTCTTATTATTCGTAACATTCTTTTTTCAAAATGGTATTAGATATGGCGAGGAGACCTTTCCCTCCGGAACGCTACGCGTTAACGTATTTTGTAGCCAGAGTAAATCAGGAAAAAGGAAGAATAAATCAAGGGAAATAATTATATATATAGAAAGTTCGCTGTTTGTAGAATTAGAGTCATTTCAGTTGAGATAGATAAAAGGGTTTCTTCCTGAGAAATACATTCAGCTAAAACAGTATTTCATTGTTATCTGAAATTACTATATTTGTGAAAATTGCCATAACTTCCTTCAGATTTTGTAGCCAGAGTAAATCAGGAAAAAGGAAGAATAAATCAAGGGAAATAATTATATATATAGAAAATTCGCTGTTTGTAGAATTATAGTCATTTCAGTTGAGATAGATAAAAGGGTTTCTTCCTGAGAAATACATTCAGCTAAAACAGTATTTCATTGTTATCTGAAATTACTATATTTGTGAAAATTGCCATAACTTCCTTCAGATTTTGTAGCCAGAGTAAATCAGGAAAAAGGAAGAATAAATCAAGGGAAATAATTATATATATAGAAAATTCGCTGTTTGTAGAATTATAGTCATTTCAGTTGAGATTGACACCAGGATTTCTTCCTTAGAAATACATTCAGCCAAAATAGTGTTTCATTGTTATCTGAAATTACTATATTTGTGAAAATTGCCATAACTTCCTTCAGATTTTATAGCCAGAGTAAAGCAGGAAAAGGGAAAAATAAATCAAGGTAAATAATCATATATATAGAAAATTTGCTGTTTCTAGAATTATAGTCATTTCAATTGAGATAGATAAAAGGATTTCTTCCTTAGAAATATTTCAGTCAACACAGTATTTCATTGTTATCTGAAATTACTATATTTGTGAAAATTGCCATAACTTCCTTCAGATTTTATAGCCAGAGTAAAGCAGGAAAAGGGAAAAATAAATCAAGGTAAATAATCATATATATAGAAAATTTGCTGTTTCTAGAATTATAGTCATTTCAATTGAGATAGATAAAAGGATTTCTTCCTTAGAAATACATTCAGCCAAAATAGTGTTTCATTGTTATCTGAAATTACTAAATTTGCGCAAATTGCCATGATTCGTTTCAGATTTTATAGCCAGAGTAAAGCAGGAAAAGGGAAAAATAAATCAAGGTAAATAATCATATATATAGAAAATTTGCTGTTTCTAGAATTATAGTCATTTCAATTGAGATAGATAAAAGGGTTTCTTCCTGAGAAATACATTCAGCTAAAACAGTGTTTCATTGTTATCTGAAATTACTAAAGTAGCTCTTCAGATGATAGAACTGCTAAAAAAAATCCTTAACTGAAAAGAATTGCGTCCTAACCTACCTGTCTATTACTATATTTCATAAATACAGCTCTCCAATCATAAAAAATCTAATTAATTATCCTACATAAATTATTAATTATTTCCACCTACTCCCTACAACCTACTTCCTATTTTCTGGAGATGTCTAATATAAGATTGGAAATAAAATTTTAATTGATATTATTGCTTGTTTAATCATCAAAACATCATTCGACAAACGATAAGAGAAGCTAAAATTCCTGCTACATCAGCACATAAAGCAGCAGGTAAAGCATATCTAGTTTTTTTAATCCCGACACTACCAAAATAAACAGCCAATACGTAAAAAGTAGTTTCAGTAGAACCCTGCATAGTTGATACTAAATAAGAGAGAAAACTATTAGGTTCATTTGTCACTATTTCCGACATAATACCAAAAGCACCACTGCCAGATAAAGGTCTAATCAATGCCATAGGTAGTGCTTCAATCGGCATTCCAATTAAATTAGTGATAGGCGATAAAATCACAGCCAAAATATCTAGAGCGCCACTAGCTCTAAACATTCCAATAGCCACAAAAATTGCCACCATAAAAGGAATTATTCTGACGGCAACTTCAAATCCTGCTTTTGCTCCTTCCGTCATTTTTTCATAAACTTTAACTCCTCGAAAATAGCCAAAAAGTAGAAAGGAACAAATTAATATTGGCAATAACCAATTAGACAAACTCTCTAGAAAAGCAAAACTAAAAATATAGGTTATACCTTTGAGATTTAAGCGATAAATTACCGCACCTAAAAAAGCACCGATTAAACTAGCAAAAACTAATTTTCCAATTTTGTTAGGTGGAGTTAATTCAGATTTGTTTGTCTCGCCTTCTAAGAAATCATTTCTGTCTAAATCTGCTGACGAAATAGATTGATTTAAACTAGGCATAGATTGCCGATGTGCGAAAAATTTCGCTGCGAAAATAGCCGTAATTGTAGAACAACACGTAGCAAAAATTGCAGGTAAAATAATATCTCCAGGGTTATTAACACCAGCACTAGCTCGAACAGTTATTACACTAATAGGAATGATCGTAACTGAAGAAGTATTAATAGCTAAAAATAAACACATAGCATCTGTAGCAGTTCCCTTTTCCGGATTTAATTTATCCATTTCTACCATCGCTTTTAAACCCATTGGTGTCGCAGCATTTCCTAACCCTAAAGCATTAGCAGCTATATTCAAAATAATGGCAGACATTGCAGAGTGAGATGCAGGTATATCGGGAAAAAGTCTCACCATTACAGGACGAATTAAACCAGCAATTACTAACATTCCTCCTGCTGTTTCAACGACTTGAATTATGCCTAACCATAATGCCATACTACCAATTAATCCAATGGCTAAATTAACAGCATTTTTTACAGATTCAAATGATGCTTCAGTTATTTCCGTCATCCTACCGTTATATGCTGCTATAACTGTAGCTGAAACTATCATAAATAGCCAAATATTATTAATTGGTGATATTTGTTGTTTATTCATTTAATCTTTAGGGAGTAGGGAGTAGGGAGTAGGGAGTAGAGAATAGAATAGAAATAAATATAGGTGTATTTCATTAGTCTGAGAAATGCTATAACTTCTAACTTTACCGAATAATTAAGGTTTAAAGCCTCTCCTTTAAAGGAGGAAAAAGAAAAAAATTTTATTAAGCGTCAATCCTCTTTTTTTCAAGGAAAGGTAATTGTTAATTATTAATTATTGAATACTAGCTTTTATCCCCAATAATTAAAGAGAAGAAGGAAGAAGTAAGAAACAAGAAGGTTTTAGTTATCTAGGAGATAAGGAAAAATCTTCGTTGTCTGAGTTTTAAACTTATATGTCCGCGCCCTTTGCTTCAACTACTATAAAAGATATTAGCTAAATCGAAGTATTACTTAGTAAATAATTATTTTTATAACAGAAGAAAGAAGTCCTTTAGTTATCTAGGAGAGAATAAAAAATCTTCGTTGTCTGAGTTTTAAGCTTTTGATATATCCGCGCCCTTTGCTTCGACTCCTATAAGATAAATTATCAATCTAATTAAATCAAAAATGAATCGAAAAAAGATGTAGAAAATTAGGTAGTATTTGTCAATATATTTTTTATCAAAATTATTTTAATCTGACCAAAAAATCGGGTGCATCTCATATTTGCAAAAATACTTTTTTCCTATATATTCCCTGTTTCCTGTTCCCTGTTCCCTGTTCCCTAAAAAGCAGTAAGATTTTTGATACGAATAAATTAGGATTGCTATATCCGTTTTCAAGGAGAAGTAATTGTTAATTGTTAATTATTAATTATTAATTATTAATTATTAATTATTAATTATTAAATGCTTTTGTCAAAATAAATTCTGCTACTCTTAAATCCACAGGAGTTGTCACCTTAAGATTAGTCTCCTCCCCCGCAACAACCTTTACAGACAAACCACACTTTTCAAACAAAGCAGCATCATCAGTAACCTCCCAACCCAACTGACGCCCCCTTTCATGACACTCCTTCAACAACTTCACCTCAAAACCTTGAGGTGTCTGAGCCGCCCATAAATTGCGACGATCTGGTGTATCCTGAATTAAACCCGACGAATCAACAACCTTAATCGTGTCCTTAACTGGCACAGCAGCAATTAAACCACGACACTTAACAACCTCCTCCGCACACCTATCCAATAGTTCTGGAGTAGCCAAACATCTTGCCCCATCATGAATTAACACCTGTTCCGCTTCCGGAGGCAAAGCCTGTAAACCCTTATAAACAGACTCCTGACGAGTCGATCCTCCCTCAATCAACTCTATAGACTTATTAGTAGACAAACCAGAAATCATCTTTTGAAAATCTGGAAAATCAACAGGCTGGCCAATAATACCAATCCAATTAATATAATCAGATTTGAAAGCAGCCTCAAGAGTCCAACTTAGCAACGGTTTATCCAATAGAGTCAACAAAAGCTTGTTCCGTTGACTTCCCATGCGTCGCCCCATACCAGCAGCAGGAATCAATAAATACATTTAATTTTGTTTTTTATGTTTCTAATTAATAATTCAATATAGGTATATAGTCCCCCTAAAAGGGGCAGACTTTAAACCCAATTTTTCGGTAAAAATTGAATGTCTACTAAAGAAATAACCCCCAACTTTGATGTCGGCAAGGGGTCTCCCGTTATACATAAGTTAACGGGAGGGGAATTGCCGACCAACAAATAAACCGCGTAGCGTCCACTTAGAGCTTGCATTTTGTGCTTTTTTGTGTTATTTAGATTATATCAGGAGTAGCGGTAATACGCACCTGAGAGAACCATGAAAACAAATAGCGAGTATTGGGTTCAATTGCTGAAGTTAAGCGTCAACCCGTGAAAAGGTAAAACTATTGAGGGAACTTTCCGGAGTACAGAATTGTTGAGTACAAAAAGGTGGTGGGTCTCATCATCTCTGTCTGGTGAGGGTTAAGTGGTTGCACTCCCTGTGAAACAGAAAGCCCGCGTCCGTGAGGTTGGGAAACCTACATCATAATCTTTGATTTGATGTAGGAGAACGTCACTCAGAATCGTAAGATATGGTTGTTATTGTGTTCAACTAAATAATTAAGCTAAATTCCTTAAATATGAGAATACTAGCCCTTGTCCCTGGTGGAATTGGCGACCAAATCTTATTCTTTCCTACTCTGGATGACCTGAAAAAATCTTATCCAGAATCTCAAATTGATGTAATTGTAGAACCTCGCTCAAAGGGTGCATACCGAGTCTGTAAGTCCGTACAGGATGTCTTGGCCTATGACTTCAAAGATGCCAATAGTCTCGCTGACTGGGGAAACTTGTTAGGTATTATGCGCGATCGCGAATACGAAGCAGTAATTTCTCTCGGACAACGTTGGACAGTTGGCCTTTTGCTGTGGTTAACAGGAATTCCTCAACGGGTAGGCTATGCAGGTAATGGGGCAATCTTTCTCACGAACCCTATACCTCTGAAAACTGAACAATATGCAGCTCAGATGTACCATGATTTATTGCCAGGAATGGATATTGTAACGCCTTTCCCTGGACTATCTATTAATGTACCTAAAGCAGATATTGATTGGGCAGAAGCTGAACAACAACGTTTAGGAGTGTCCGAAAGTGGGTATGTTCTGATTCATGGCGGTTCTAGTGAACTAGCTCAGATTAAAGGTATTGATAAAATCTACCCTACCAATTATTGGCAGGAGATTATTACAGAACTACAGCAGAAGCAACCTAATTTACCAGTAGTGGTAGTCAAAGGCCCTGAAGATGGAACTTGGGTAAATGAAATTACTCGATTTTGTCCAGATGTTAAAGTAGTAATGCCTGGGGATATAGGTAAATTAGCGGCTATTATCGCTGCTGCTAATTTAATGCTCTGTACTGATAGTGCTCCTATGCACTTAGCAGTTGCTGTTGGGACATATACTATTGCTTTGTTTGGTCCAACTAACCCAGAAAAATTATTACCCAAGAGCGATCGGGTAATTGGGGTCAAATCTCCTACTGGTAAAATGAGCGATATTTCACCCCAAGAAGTTTTAAATAAAATTTGGGGTGGAGAAGGCTAAAGCCAGCAAAAGTTGAAAGTTAGGAGGCACAAGCAGGGTTAGTGGAAGGCTAAGTATCTTTTTGTCAGGCAGTCTTTGCTTCACAAAAATTTTCTCTAACCCTCAGTTTTCTGTCTGAGTCGAAGTAGTTTAGCACTCCCATGTGGAATGGGCATCTTGCCCGTTCCTGATATTTTCCCGTTATGGTGAGGATATATATATTTTAATTTCCCCCATCTCCCCATCCCCCCATCTCCCCATTCACTAAAGTCAAAAGTCAAAAGTCAAAAGTTAAAAGTTAGAAGTTAGAAGTTAAGAGTTAGAAGTTAGAAGTTAAGAGTTAGAAGTGATATTTTATATCAAATCCGCTCAGGTTCGGTATAAAAAAATGTTCCATCTTCAACCATTAGCAAATATTTCTCATCTCCCCATCTCCCCATCTCCCCATCCCCAGTACCTAATCTTCTTCTGGAATTGAGCTAAAAAATTCTTCTGCTAAGTCATAACCCAACATTTGAGACATGGACATCAATCTAGATTTGCTAGAAATACCTTGTTGATGTAGCCATTTTCTTAAGACAAAAATTTTTTGCATCAGAAATATTTCTAACGCTTCTGGATTATATTGGACACCTTCAGTGCGATGAAATTGGTGAGGTACAAGCATAGCAGTATAACGAGCTAATTCACCTTCTTTCCAGTTAAGCAAAAATGGCAACCAAGGATAAATACTGTCTAAACGAATAAACCATAAACGTACTTCTGGAATTTCTGAAAGTTCTCGTGGGTCTTGGGGGTCGCGATTATAGTTAATAGTAAAATTTAGCTGCTGTTCGGAAGAGGCGATCGCTCCTTCACTCAGCAGTTGAGATATGACACTTTGAGCTGGAGATACATCTAAGTTATTGAAGTGTTCGGTATTAAGGGCGATCGTAATTGCCATCTTTATCAGTTATAAATAATTATCAATGTATTTCTATATAACAGAAGGAAGAGGGAAGAGGGAAGAAGGAAGAAGGCGTTTAGCTATCTAGGAAAGAAGGAAAAATTTTGCGTTGTCTAAGTTTTCAGCTTTTTATTTGTCAAATACAGTAATGGCGACTCTTATAGCAATAGACAGGTAGGGCGTGGACTTAGCACGGGAGCAAGATGCTCCCACTGTTCCTGTAACAAACATTGCCGGACAATGTACGACCACCAGCAAAATGGGACAGTTAGGACTTGCGCTGATGATCAACCGAAGTTTTTCCCACTACCCCTCTATCCTATTCTCTGATACAATAACGTCCCTATAATTTTGCCCGATAGCAAAACTGAGGGTTGATATAGCAATGTGCGCTGGCATATTTACAAATTACAAGAACTGTCCAATAGCTAAAAGTATTATATTATCGGTCTTTTATTCCCCCAGATGAGCTGTTGCCTGCTGCCTGCGCACAGCGCTATATCTTTCAGTGCGAATTGCTATAGAATAATTTGCAATTGATTTGGAGAAAGGTTGGCGCTTTGAAACAAATTTACTCATTATGAAGATGCTCTAAATTATTGTAAGGCTAAGGCAATGCGCCTGAGTCGTCAGCGTCGATATATACTATAAATTTTGTGGCAAGAGAAAAAACATCTATCAGCTAGAGAAATCTACCATCGATTAAATCTCCAAGGTAAGGAAATTGGTCACACTTCTGTATATCAAAATCTTGAATTTCTATCAAAAGAGGGCATTATTGAATGTATTGAACGTGCTGATGGTTGTTTATATGGCCATAAAAGCGAATCTCACTCTCATATTAATTGCTTAGATACGGGACAAATTATGGATATTTATGTAGAATTGCCTCAAGAGTTGCTTGAGCAAATAGAAACACAGATAGGAGTTAAAATTACTGATTATCGTATAGACTTTTATGGTCACTACAGCCATAATTGTGGCAGTAGAACGATAAAAGACCAGAAAATAAAAGGTTCCTTTACTGATGTTTTTTAGTAAGTTAACTCGAATAGACCTAAATTTCATCAGCTATAAAATTAAACATAATTTATAATCAACATCTACGATACCTGAATTGAGCAAACAAAATCAAAATGCTGGAGTTTCAAACTACTCACTAAGTTTTTTTTCAGGTTATCCAATAGTTAAAAAAATGCTCGGCTCGAAGATTAAATAGGGTTTGCTGAAAAAGTCTTTTAACCCACCCCTCGCCCCTCCCCCTCCCAGGAGGGGAAGATAGAAGACAACCCACCCCTCGCCCCTCCCCCTCCCAACCCACCCCTAGCCCCTCCCAGGAGGGGAGGGGAAGACAGGAGAAATGGGAATGAACGAGGAGGTAGGATTAAGAATTGTTCCTTGATTTTTCTGTCCAACTATGCGCCTAAAATACAAACTTTTTGAGCGTTTTAGCTGAAAAACAGGCACTTTTTAAAGGCCCCAAAAAGCCTAAAGTCTTTATATTGTCGATGCTTTTAGATTTAATCAGCAAGTCCTAAATAAATTTCCTAAAATCAGTACTTTTAGCTGAGGCGAAGTTAAGTGAAAAATTTAGTCAGTGTGCTTACAATATGCAAGATATATACACAATAAAAAAATCTATATTATATATGAGCTTGAGTTAGCAAATACTTAATGATTAAACCTCCCAGGTTAAGCTCAAGCCTAAAGCTTAAATTTTTATTAGGAGGTATTAAAAATATTCTAGATAATGAAAAAAGCCAAATATAATATTATTAGTTGAAAAAATCATCCTAACCAGCTTAAAAGTTAGTACCATTAGCGCAATAAACTTCACTATGTCATCAGAAAATATTTCACAACAAAAAGAATTGGCGGTTTCCCATAGCTCTTCTAAAAATGGAGAAAATGGCTATGGTAGTACTTCCCTAGTCAAAAAAGAATTAACAGATACTATTACTTCTACCTCACAAACTTTAGAACGAGAACTAAACAATACCTCAGAAGTTGAACCAGAAAAAGATGCCCAAATATCAACAACTCCAAAACCAAATAGAAAACCAAAAAGTTATTGGGGATGGCAACTAATTTGGTGGAGTGTTGCAGTAGGTTTTGGGATAACAGGTGGTGCAGCACTTCTATGGTTACTCGTTAACCCACCCCAACCAAACTGCGAACAAATTTCTCCATTATCAGCAGACGGAGAACGACTATATTGTGCCCACAAAGCTGCTGAGTCACGAGACTTAGAACAGTTGGAAACAGCTCTAGCTTTAGTAGAAAGTTGGCCAGAAGAACATCCACTCTATCAACTAGGCCAACAAATGACGGGAGAATGGACAAAATTAATTATCGCCGTTGCTAATCAAAAGATGAGAGAGGGTGACTTACAAGCAGCACTAGATACAGTAGCGAAAATTCCTAAAAGCAGTCCAGCTTATTCTAGGGTAGAAGAGGCAGTAGCAGGTTGGAAAAAACAATGGGCAGAAGGTCAATCTCTTTATGACAAGGCTGAAAAAGCTATCAAAGCTATGGACTGGAAAAAAGCCTCCGCTTATTCCCTAGCAATGTCAAAACTAGATAATGTTCACTGGCAAAGTATTAAGTTTAGAGAAATATTAGATCGCATGGCCTTAGAAAAAAAAGGTTGGCAAATCTTAAAGGATGCTCGCTATCTAATTTATCGGGAAACAGCAAATGAGTATGGAGAAGCGATCGCTCTAGCCAGAAAAATAGACCCAAGCCTCTACATTCGAGAGAGAGCTGAGAAAGATATTCAAAAGTGGAGTAGTAGTTTAATCGAAATAGCCACTGAACGTATAGAAGAAAAAGACCTCAAAGGAGCGATCGCGGCCGTTGAATACATTCCTTCCGACTACAAAATGAAAAAAGAGGCCAGAGATTTAATTTTACTAGGTCATGCTAAAGCAGCAACATGGAATCAATCTATGGAAGGCCCTCAAGTTAATAATATAGTAGCCCTAACAGAAGGAAAAGCAGCAGCAGCTCAAATTACTTCCAATAGTCCCTACTATCAACAGGCCCAAACTGAAATTCAAGAGCTGCAACAACAGTTAGATGACCTAGCTCATATTCAGCTAGCCAACGCGATCGCCAGTGTTGGTCAACCTGCAACATTAAAGTTAGCTATAGATCAAGCTAAAATGGTTGGCCTTGAACAACCAAAGCGCATCCAAGCTCAAACTTTAATTGCTAAATGGCGCAAAGACATTTTGAAGATAGAAGACAAACCTTATGTCCTCTTAGCGAAACAGCTAGCGAAGCAGGAAACTGTTGATAGCTATAATTCAGCAATTAAACAAGCTAGTTATGTTGCTTTGGAGCGTCCCTTGAGAATAGAAGCTCAGACTCTAATAGCTGAGTGGAATAAGCGAGTACAAATTATTGAAGATTCACCGTTATTAGCAGAAGCTAGAGTTTTAGCAAAAGAAGGAAAGCTTGGACAGGCTATTGATGTTGCCTATGAAATAGAAAGTGGTCGTGCTTTGTACGAAGAAGCTCAGGATGAAATTTATAAGTGGAGTACGGAGCTACAAATTGCCCAAGACAGGCCAATTCTCAATCAAGCTTATGGTCTAGCCGATCAAGGCCGTCTTACTGCTGCAATTAATACAGCTTATCAAATTGGCTATGGTCGTGCTCTCTATTATGAAGCTCAAGGTGCTATCTCTAAATGGGCATCTGAACGAGATGCTATATGGGCAGCACAACAGGCGGAAGAAGCTCGCAGACGGCGACAGTACCAACCTGCTCCAGCACCTAGTCCACAATATTATTCTCCAGCGCCTAGTCCACAATATTATTCTCCAGCACCTAGTCCACAATATTATTCTCCAGCGCCACAGAGGTCTTATTCACCAGCACCTAGTCCGCAATATTATTCACCTGCGCCTAGCCCACAATATTATTCACCAGCACCTAGTCCACAATATTATGCACCAGCACCTAGCCCACAATATTATTCACCTGCTCCACAAAGGTCTTATTCACCAGCTCCAGCTCCAGCTCCAGCTCCAGCCTCAAGTTCAGATGCATATTTACTGCAAGAATGATGAGCCAATCAATATAATATATGAGTTAGGGGATTTGACATACTCCCGACGTTGCGCATAGCGCGACAAAGCGGGATTCTTCAGTCATGAAAAAAATGACCGCTATTTTGACAGAGGTGATGTCCTCCCCCTGTGTTGACGTTGATAATAACATGCATACCTCCTAGTTTGTCAAGGGTATAGGAAGGTTTTATTTGTGGAGGTATCCGACTCTTGGCCCTGGCTTTCCCATACGACGCTCCCCTAATAGCTGCCGCCACCATCCTCCGCCTTTTCCTGACGGAATGCTCCGCAAACATGTCGGCGACAGCCGTTAACGAAGTTATGCGAAGCGCAAAACGGGAGAGCGCGGGACTTCCCGCCAGGGAAGTTAAACTCAAAAAAAGAGTTTCAGCTAGAGGGGAAACAGAAGCAGGGAAAATTTTATTATAGCAATGAGCGCTGGTATATTTACAAATTGCAGGAGGGGTCAAATAGCTAAAAGTCTTATATTATCAGCAATTCATTCCCCCAGATGAGCTGTTGCCAGATGAGCTGTTGCCTGCGCACAGCGCTATATTTAGGGTTTGCGTATGGAAAGTATTTTTGCTGGGGTAGGGAGTAGGGAGTAGGGAGTAGGGAGTAGGAGCGGACGTAGAAGCAATGGGAATTACAGAGTCAGTGGCCAAAACAATAGTCAGAGTGATTTTTCGGGTAGCAAAAGCTGAAAATCCTCACTTTTTTAACCTGAGCAACTGAAAAGCTCATACTTTTTCAAGATATAAATTACCTAAAACCCATATCAGTCAATGCTTTTATATTTAATCAGCAAGCCCTATTTATGTTTATATAGCACTACGGATTTAGGTTAGAACACTGCTAAATACAGAGAAATAACTTTTGACTTTTGACTTTTGATTTTTGACTTTTGATTTATAACTTGCACGTAGCGCTATCTGACTACTAAAAGTCATAATGTTACTTATGTAGTGCCCTTAAATATCTCAATTCCAAATCAATTTATGAATGGAGAATCAGCATTAAAATTGCTGCTCATTGATAACGATCCTATCTTTCGGGTGGGGTTAAAATTTGCCTGCGAAAAGTTTTCAGACATTGAAATAGTAGGTGAGGCAGAGGTAGGAGCAGAAGCAAAAAAAGTTATTCAAAATTTGATAACACAAGAAAAAAGTTTTTTGATAATTTTAGATATAGAAACCCAGAATTTATCCCCTCAAACTACACAGGATATTCAAATCTCTGGAATCGACTTTTGTCAAGAACTAAAAACTTCATATCCTCAATTACCAATTTTATTATTGACATCTCTAAAAAACACCGCATTATTAACATTTATGCGAGAGTTAGGTGTTAGTGGATACTGCTCTAAAGGAATAAGTATTTCTGAGTTAGTAACTATTATTCGACAAGTTGCAAATGGTCAGTCTTATTGGGTAAATAGTTCTATTAGAGAAGATGTGCCAGAAAATCATGGCAAAGTAACAACTTCAAATTTAAAAGTTCAAACAGCAAACTTTTTCAAAACTCTTCGTTACAATGTTTGTAATTCGGGACTAAAACAGATAGATTTATCTCTTGCAGAAATCACTTCTCAACTAGATGAAAGTGTCAAAAATTTAGATCGAAATAATTTAACTTCTCTACTTAATGTAGCAATTAATTCTGGGCAACGTCGAGAATTACTAACTGCTAGGTGGATCGTTAATCAATTATTACCTCGTTCTTTTAATCTGCAACAAAAGCCACAAAACTATGTAAGTAGAGATAGTTTTTTTGACTCTCAAATGCAGTATATTACTGGGTTACAGGCCAAGAAAAATTCCAATTCAGTGAATGTTGATGAGCAAATTGTATCAACAAAAAATTCAGAAGTTATTTCTCAGACTCCTACTGACGAAATAAATGTACAAACAGCATTATTTGAAGTGACAATCGCTAAATTAAATTCTAATTTAATTAATCTTAGTAAATTGCCAATGGAAATAGATATCTTGCGGGGTGCTAAGAAACAAGAATTAATATATATAGCTTTATGTAAATTTGAAGATATTCTTGATGAACTGCGTATTACTCCTATTTTGCTGGAAGAAATACCACAAAAAAGAAATGAGATTGTTAGTAATTTGTGGGAAGTGACGACCCAAGTTTTTTTTAGTAAATACTATCAAGTAGAAATCAGTAGTAGCACAACAACTCTAAATTCTTTTGCAGAAAAAATTAGATTAGAAGTGATGCCAGTCTTGTTAAATGATGTCAAAAATGTGAATGAATTTATTCTGAATAAGATTCCTTTAGTTGAAGAATTAATAGGGCATTTATTATTTCAAGTTTCTTTAGTAGTGGATAATAAATCTTGTGCTGTAGGTACTCCTGAAGCTATGCAACTTTCTGAAGCGTTATTGCAAAATTTATTAATTTCAATTGCTAATGCTGTGATGTATCCTTTATTAAATAATTTTGCCGATGTGGAAGAAATTAAAGAAGATTTTTATAGTCGGCAGTTATTATCAACACGAGACATTGAAAAATTCCGTAATAGTTTATCTTGGAGATATCGTATAGAACAATATGTAGGGGAACCAAAAGCAATTTTTGAGAGTAATTTTTCTTTGTTTGTTTTGAATGAAAGTGGCATAAAGAAAATAGCGATTTATTCTCCCCGTAGACACGAATTAGCAAAACTTTCAGGTATTCCACTTACCGTAACATTACTTTTAGAAACTCGTGATGCCATAGCTCCTGGTGTTCGTGCTACTGTTTCTTTTATTGGTAGTGGAATTGTTTATTTACTTACTCAAGTAGTTGGGCGTGGTATTGGTTTAATTGGGAGAGGTATTTTTCAGGGTCTTGGTAATTCTTTTCAAGATGCTAAATTCGGTAGAAACAATAATAGAGCAGAAACGAAAAGAAATAACTAACAAATATAGAAAAGTAAGGAAGAGGGAAGAAGGAAGAAGGAAGAGGCAGGAAGGCTTAATAAACAAGAAAAAACTTAAATTAAAATAGACTTTAAGGGCAAGGAAGCCAACTTTTGTAGCAATAATTGAGCATTTTTGGCTCTATGATGATAGAAAAATCACTTTTACTCTTTTTGTAGCCAACTCCTCTTTCACTCCTATCTCTCTTAACTCCTAATACCAATTTGATAAATGTTTGTTACAAATGGTAGAAGTAAGAAAGAAGGAAGAGGGAAGAAGGAAGAAGGAAGAAATATTTAAAAAAAGGGAAAAAAGATAGATATAACTATCTCAAATGAACTGGAACAGCTATTTTTAAGCATATCTGATCGATATCTACCTTTTTGTAGCATTCTTTTTTCACGCTTGGTATAACTACTCCCTACTCCCTACTCCCTACTCCCTACCTCCACAAAAAGACTTTTTCAGCAAACCCTACTTAAGGGAGTAACAGCTTTTGGGTAATTCCAGTTCAATTAGGACCGTATTTTGGGCAAGATCGGGGTAGAAAACCAAGGGAAGATTCTTCTGGCTACCTCTTCTCGGAATCCCATTCCTCCTGGATTCACCGATTCTGTTTGCTTCGCGGTGACAAACGGAAATTCTGGCTCCTCCTCTGAAAAAAAGACTTTTGAGCGCAAACCCTATTTAACTTTCTCATTCATCAAATTTTCAGGAAAATATTAAGCATAAATACTTACTAAATTGTTAACTTCATATTGACCGAAAAATTGGGTTTCAAGCCTCGCCCATAAGCGGGCGACTTTTTGGTTGATTTTTGTCTATAAAAAATATGTTATCATATTGTTGATTTCTTTCGGTTGGTTATGAAATCTAGATTTAAGTATCGTATATATCCAACATCAGGGCAAAAACAGCAATTGGCAAAGCTATTTGGCTGTGTACGTGTTGTTTGGAATGATAGTCTAGCTTGCTGCCAAGAAAAGTATAAATTAGGAGAGAATAAACCCACTAACTCCGAGTTACAAAAACTGTTTATTACTCAAGCCAAAAAGACTGAAGATAGACAGTGGTTATCGGAAGTTTCTAATATACCACTACAACAATCTTTAAATGATTTAAACCAAGCTTATCAAAACTTTTTTAAATCAACTAAAGGTCAACAGAAAGGTAGACCTATAAAGCCTCCTAAGTTTAAAACTAGAAAGTCAAAGCAAACTGCTAGGTTTAGAAAAGGTGGTTTTAAAGTTGGTCAGCATAAAGTTTATTTAGCTAAAATTGGGAAACTAAAAATAGTTTCGCCTGTGAAAGTTACCTGCTCCTCCATCATCAGTAACAGTAATTAAAGATTCAGCTAATAGGTATTTTCTGAGTTTTGTAGTAGAAAGCATACCTGAAATATTACCTCAAACTGAGAATTCAGTAGGTATAGATTTAGGTATCAAAACTTTTGCTACATTGAGCGATGGTACAAAGGTTGATGCTCCTAAACCACTCAAAAAACGAATTAAGAAATTAAGAAAGTTAAGTAAGTCATTGTCGAATAAAACTAGGGGGTCAAACCGTTATAAAAAAGCTAGGCTAAGAATAGCTAAATTTCACGCTAAACTGAAAGATACAAGAACAGATTTTCTCCATAAATTGTCTACTAAAATAATTTGTGAAAACCAAACAATTGTTTTAGAAGACTTGAATGTTTCAGGAATGGTTAAAAACCGTAAATTATCCAGAGCAATATCAGATTTAGGCTGGAGACAATTTAGAACACTCTTAGAGGGAAAAGCAGAAAAATACGGTCGTGATTTTAGAGTAATAAGTCGTTGGGAGCCAACATCTCAAACTTGTTCATGTTGTGGATTCAAAGGTGGAAAGTTAGACCTTTCAGTTAGGGAGTGGGAATGTTTGAATTGTGGTGCAAAGCACGACCGTGATGAAAATGCAGCAATAAATATATTAGTCGCGGGCGGGCAGTCCGAGACAAAAAACGGACGTGGAGACAAGCGTAAGACTAACGCGAAGGTAGCAGCAGTCAATGAGACGTCAACTCGCCGAGGAGCTACGGCTCGGTAGGAATCCCCGTGCCTAACAGCCGGGGAGGATGTCAACACTAAAATTTATTCTTACTTTTGACTTTTGACTGTCTTGAGTGCGTCTTACAT
Organism: Okeania sp. SIO3B5; assembly: GCF_010692555.1. Lineage (GTDB taxonomy): Bacteria > Cyanobacteriota > Cyanobacteriia > Cyanobacteriales > Microcoleaceae > Okeania. The sequence goes on from NZ_JAAHHG010000081.1 coordinate 24,370, forward strand.
TCTGGAGGGGCTGTGTGCGGAATTACTTCCGCACTTTATACGCCCCGTAGGAAACCTCAGAATTACGCACTCGCTTTTGACTTATATTATTATGTTACATTTTGTCGTGCGGAATGTAGGATGGAAGTAGATCGACAAAACAGAAATCATATTGCCATCCAATCATTTTATTGAGCTTCTAGGCAGAGCCAAATTCTTAACTCCAAAATACACGAAATTTTACTTTTCAGCAATTAAGGCTGTATTGTTTATCTATCAATATTTTCAGCTTTTTCTAGGTGGGTAGGAAATAGATAGGGTTTGCTGTGCTATCGCATCTTTTTTTGCCCTAAATTACACCCTAAAAAGGGATGTTGAACAAATTTTGCTAATTTGATTTTAAATAACTAATATTTAATTTAATTTTTTATAATTTTTAATTATTTGAGTATTTGTAGCTACTAGGGTTTGCGTATGGAAAGTCTTTTAATATTGTGGAATGACTCGAAAAATATTGTCCTGATTTAATGTCATATCATGTCTAGATAAGAGCGTGACAAAAAACTTTCTCCTCCTTATACCTTAAAACTCCTTTTTCTTCCTTCCTGACTCCTGACTCTTCCCTATAACTAGGGCTTGCTGATTAAATCTCAAAGTATTGACTGATATTGGTTTGAGCAATTTTAGGTCTGGAAAAAGTACCAGGTTTTCGGTTAATAAAGTTGAAAAAATGAGCCTGAAAGGGGGAGGGGCGATGCAGACAAATCAAGAAACCATTATTTCAAGGACTTCCTCTATAACTCCCCTAAACTCCTTACTCTTAACTATTCTTTATTTCCCCTCCACGGTCGGGGGAGGGGCGAGGGGTGAGTCCCTGCCTCAGCAAAAAGACTTTATGAGCGCAAACCCTAACTATTAAACCGGACATGATAACTAATGGCAAAATATAGACTCTCTCAACAACACCTGAATCTACTTACGACTTGCCCCCGCAAATTCCAACATATTTATCTTGATAATCTGAGCGTACCAACAACACCAACAGAACAAGAAAGACTAAATTGGGGTAGTCAGTTTCACTTATTGATGCAGCAAAGAGAACTAGGATTACCAATAGAATCTTTAATGTTAGAAAATCAAGAAATTCAGCACTGTTTTGAAATTTTTTTTCAGGCAGCACCAGAAATATTAAATCCTGAAACTCAAGATAATATAATTTTACGTCAAGCTGAACATAGTCGTAGTATTAATTTTAATGGTTATATATTGACGGTTATTTACGATTTATTGATTGCTGATATTCAACAAGCACAAATTTTTGATTGGAAAACTTATAGCTTTCCCCAAAATCAAACAAAGTTAGCTCAAAATTGGCAAACACGCTTATACCTTTTCACTCTAGTCGAAACCAGCAAATATTTACCAGAAGCAGTTTCAATGACTTATTGGTTTATCGAACCAAAAAGTCAAAAATTACCTGCAAAAATAAATTTTTCTTATAATCAACAGGCACACAAAAACACTGAGCAAGATTTAAAGCAAATATTATATCGGTTAACTGATTGGTTAAAAAATTATCAGGAACAGGGGGAAGAATTTCCTCAAGTTCAGAAGATTGAAAATTGTCATTCTTGTCAATTTGCTACTCGCTGTCAGAATTTTTTAGAAGTTCAGGACAAAGAAGTAGATATGCAGTCTACATTTGTTTCTGCGGATTTAATATTAAAAATAGATAGTATTCCAGAAATATCAATTTAGCTGAAAATTATTGAATTAAATTCTAGATACAAGTCCATAGAGATGATACGGAATCCGGTTATTTAAAGACATTTATAGGATGTAAGATTCAAACCTCTCCTCATCTTCCGTAAACCCCGCCTCCCCATCTACATAATCTACATAATTAGGGTTTGCTGAAAAAGTCTTATGGGCGAGGGTAGGAGACAGGAGACAGGAGACAGGAGACAGGAGAAATAGCTTGGGAGCGAGGAGGTAGGGGTAAGAATTGTAAGGATGATTTTTCTGCCCAACTATGCACCTAAAATACTAACTTTTTGAGTGTTTTAGACTGAAACAGGTGTACTTTTTTAGACCCTAAAAAGGCTAAAACCAATATCAGTCAATGCTTTGATATTTAATCAGCAAACCCTAATTAAAGATAGTCTACCAACCGGATTTAGGATGAGCTTAAAAATTGCTCCAGTCACTATAGGAATTTTTTATGAGTAAAATATAATAGATATCTCCAAAAATAAAAAATAAAATCAATTATCGTACAGAAATTATCAATTATTTCCCCCTCCATACCTATTCCCTATTCCCTATTCCCTCTTTTGGAGGAGATGTCTAATAATTTCCACTCTCTTTTAGTAAGGCACTCCCAGTATAGCTCTAATGTATAATGTAAGTATTCAGCTATTAGTAGTCAGCTATTTCTACGGAATACTGTGCAAACAGCTTTTTAATGAATGAAGCAAGCATTCGTTTAATTTATACTACATTCTCAACCAGAGATTCGTACTCTGAAACTTTGATAAAATTACTTTTTTCTCCTTTAAAGGTAATCAAGCTGATAGCTGATAGCTGACTGCTGAATGCTTACTGTATAATTTGATATAAAATAAGGAAAAAAGAAAGCAATACTTCTGGAAAAGTTTAAGATTTAAAAGAGAAGAAAGGCTTGATTTTTATCTCAAAATCAAAAAGTTTATGTGGAAGTGATACCTAAGTCATACCGATCTTAACTGATTACAGCTTTTATCAATTGAATGAGAAATCGGGTGAAAATTTGGGACTTTAGGAAAAAGGACTCGAAAAGAGAGTAATAGTTAAAGTTTACTCCTTTGTAGTTCACCCTAAGTCAATACAAGAAGCATAATTCGATGTATAACAGACCTTACCTCACCTGCATAAAAAGCTTTATAATGTTTATGATTATTTACTATAAGTAATTTATAAATTTCAAGTAATCGGCTTATTAGTTAAAATATTATGTCATCAAAAATACTTGTTGTAGATGATGAGCCTGATTTTGAATCGCTGATCATCCGTAACTTTAGAAAAAAAATTAAACAAAAAGAACTAGAGTTTATTTTTGCTAGAGATGGTGTAGAAGCATTAGAAATATTGTCACAAGAATTAAGTATAGATATCGTCTTAACTGATATTAATATGCCTTTAATGGATGGATTGACTTTATTAGATAATCTTCAAGATAAATATCCTGATATTAAAGCAGTAATTATTTCTGCTTATGACGATATGGAAAAAATTAGGTCGGCAATGAATAGAGGTGCTTTTGATTTTTTGACTAAACCTATAGATTTTGAAGATTTAGAAATTACTATAAAAAAAACATTAGAAAATGTTAGACAACTCAAAGAAAATAAACGCTTAAAACAAGAAAAAGATGAAGCAGAAGCAGCAAACCGAGCAAAAAGTATATTTCTAGCAAATATGAGCCATGAATTACGAACACCATTAAATGCGATTATTGGCTATAGTGAAATTTTATTAGAAGATGCCAGGGATTTAGGTTATGAAGACTTTGTTCATGACCTTGATAATATTCATACTGCGGGAAAACATTTATTGACAATAATTAATGATATTCTCGATCTTTCAAAAATTGAAGCAGGTAAAATGGATATCCATTTGGAAAGTTTCAAGATAATGGCATTAATTGAAAATGTTGTAGCGACTATTCAACCATTAATTGAGCAAAATAGTAATACATTAGAAATAATCTGCGATGATAATCAGGAATTAATAGTAGCTGATCCTAATAAAATGCGCCAAGTGATTTTAAATCTTCTTAGCAATGCAGCTAAATTTACAGAAAATGGCAACATTAGTTTGAAGGTTAAAATTATTAGCAATTATGAGGATTGTACTGTTAACAATGAAGAATTGGATTCTAAGAAAATGTTGATTTTAAGTGTTACTGATAGTGGTATAGGTATATCAGAAAAGCAAATGAAGATTTTATTTCAACCATTTACTCAAGCTGATAATTCAACAACACGCAAATATGGAGGTACTGGTTTGGGTTTAGCTATTAGTCGTCACTTTTGTAAAATGATGGGTGGGGATATTAGTGTAGTGAGTGAAGTTAAGAAAGGCTCAATATTTACTGTCAAAATTCCTTTTATGAAAGAACAATTTATCGACGAAGAATTCTTTGATTGAAGAAGGATAGAAGAAGGAGTCAGGAGTCAGGAGACAGAATTTAGGAGAAAATTATAACTGCCGTGATTGAGTAATCAATCAAGCAATTATTTATGCTGGGGTAGGAGACAGGAGACAGGAGACAACCCACCCCTAACCCCTCCCAGGAGGGGAAGACAGAATAAATGGGAATGAGCGAGGAGGTAGGAGTAAGAATTGTCCCAAGATTGTTCTGCCCAACTGAGCCTGAAATACTAACTTTTTGAGCGTTTTAGACGTGATACCAGGCACTTTTTAAAGGCCCCAAAAAGGCACTTGTCTTTATATGTCAATGCTTTTAGATTTAATCAGCAAGCCCTAATTAAATACCAGTAATTATACAATATTCCCATCCACCAATATATGTAGCAAATATTAGGTTTCATAGTTACTAAATCTATAGAAAAATATTCCTAGACAAGTGTTTTAATTAAGTGTTACCTTAACGGGGTGAACTACAACACCCTCTATCCCATTGCTAAAAGCGTTTGGGACTACTTTTCGTAATATA
>NZ_JAAHHG010000082.1 GCF_010692555.1 Okeania sp. SIO3B5
TCTGAATGAACTGCTGGAAAAACTAGCCCCAATGATGCTCCAGACATCCGGGGCTGAACGGTTGGTGCTGCTGTTGCCTGATGCAGATAACACCTGGCAGGTGAGGGTAATGGCAACCTTTGAAACTACACAGTTGGTCTCAGACCCGCTGATGGATAATCCCCACCTGCCAGTACAGCTAATTCAATACGTCCAACATACCCAAGAAATTTTGGTGGTCGATGGGTTAGACCGATCGCTACCCATCGTTGATTCGTATCTGCAACAACATTCCCATCGGAGTGTGTTGTGTTTACCCCTCATGCACCAGACCAAACTAATAGGTTTACTGTATCTAGAACATCACTCGCTATCTGGAGTTTTTAGTTGCGATCGCATCACCATCGTTAACTTTCTTTGTTCCCAAGTCTCGATTTCCCTGGGGAATGCACTGCTTAACCAGAAATTAGAACAAAAACTTGAAGTCAAAACTGCCCAACTACAGGCCAGTGAAGCCCGTTTGCGGAACATGGTTGACAACATTCCAGGTGTTGTTTACCAGGCCCGCGTTACCGCCGATGAAGCTTATTCCTTCCTCTATGTCAGTCCTAATTGCCATGCTCTCTACGAAGTATCGGCAGAAGCTATGATGAGTGGTAAGTATAGCTTGCGGGATTTTGAGTACAGCGAAGATAAACCCATCATCCACCAGACCCTGATTGAAGTTAACCAAACATTACAGCCCTTTGATAGCCAATTTCGCATAGTAACGCCTTCAGGTACTCTGAAATGGGTACACGTGATTGCCTGTCCTATCCCACAACCAGATGGAGCAACCCTATGGGATGGCATTGTGATGGATGTGAGCGATCGCAAACAAGCGGAAGAACAATTAAAAGTCTTATCAACACGACTCGAACTTGCCCTACAAAGTGCGGAAATTGGCATCTGGGAATGGAATTTCCAAGACAATCATCTGTCCTGGAATAACCGAATGTTTGAAATATATGGTATACAACCCGAAGCGTTTGAGGGTAGTCACCAGGACTGGGAAAAGTTTGTCCATCCAGATGATTTAGAACAGGCTCAATCAAGGGAAGAAGATAAATATCCTGTTTCCAGAGAGTTCAGAGTTATCCGACCAGATGGCTCAGTTCGTTATGTTGCCTCCACCGTTATCAGGGAATATAACGACCAGAGGCAACTGATACGGGAAGTAGGAACTCATATTGATATTACCCCTCGCAAAGCTATAGAACTCGCCCTACAAGAAAGTGAACGACGCTATGCCAGCCTAGCCACCGCTGCTCCAGTTGTTATTTATCGCTTAGATAAACCACTGCATATTTCCTACATTAATGAGCGCTGGAGTGAGATGACGGGTAGACCGCCTGAAACTGCACTCGGGTATGGCTGGATGGATGTCCTGCACCCAGACGACCGCGAAGAATTCGTTGTCCATTGGTCGGAAGTGTATTCCCGAGAAGACCTCCCGGATGAATTTTTTATGCATGGTTCAGAGGGACGACATCTCCGCCCGGACGGTACTGTAAATTGGTTCTATTCTAGATTAGCACGGGAGTTGGATGAACACGGCAATGTTGTGGGCTATATCGGTACCTTAACCGATATTACGGAACGCAAAGAGGCAGAACTCGCCCTCCAAGATGCTCAAGCCCAATTCCACAGGATGACCGAAAATGTGCCGGGGATGATTTTTCGCTACGTTCGCCATGTTGATGGCATTGAGGAACTGACCTATGTGAGTTCCCAGGTGCGGGAACTTTTTGAAGTTGAACCCGAAATTGCTCTGCAAAATACCTTATGGCATAGAATCCATCCCGAAGATGTGCCTAAGATAAGTCATGCTACTCAGGTTGAAGCCGAAACTCTGCAAAGGTTTGTCGTTCCCTATCGTGTGATTCTACCTGAGAAGGGTATCCGCTGGCTACAGAATATAAACAGTGTAAAGCGATTGGAGAACGGTGATACGGTTTGGGATGGCATTGTTATTGATATTAGCGATAGCAAACAAGTGGAAGAGCAATTAAAAGCCTTATCAACACGGCTAGAACTTGCTCTAAAAAGTGCAAAAATTGGCATCTGGGAATGGAATTTACAAGACAATCATTTCTCCTGGGATGACCGGATGTTTGAAATATATGGCGTATCACCTGAGACCTTTGGAGGAACTCACCAGGACTGGGAAAAGTTTGTCCATCCAGATGATTTAGAACAGGCTCAATCAAGGTCAGAAGATAAATATCCTGTTTCTAGAGAGTTCAGAGTTATCCGACCGGATGGCTCAGTTCGTTATGTTGTCTCCACCGTTATCAGGGAATATAACGACCAGGGGCAACCGATACGGGCAGTGGGTACTAATATTGATATTACTCCTCGCAAAGCCATAGAAATCGCTCTACAAGAAAGTGAACGACGCTATGCCAGTTTAGCTGCCGCCGCTCCAGTTGCTATCTTCCGTATGGATAAATCAATGAACTGCACCTATGTAAACGATCGCTGGGAGGAAATGACAGGACATCCCCTTGAATCAGCTCTTGGGAAAGGATGGATGCATACATTACATCCCGACGATCTTGAAAATGCAATTGTCACATGGACTGAAATCTATGCCAATTTGCCTTCCGGTTCGCCAGTTTTACCGGGGGCAGAGGGCAGACACCTGCGCCCCGATGGCACAATCCGCTGGCATTACGTTCAGATCGCCCAGGAGTTGGATTATTATGGCAATGTTGTGGGTTATGTCGGCACATTGACAGATATTACCGAACGTAAAGAGGCTGAACTCGCCCTGCAAGACTCCCAAGCCCAATTCCACCGGATGACAGAAAATGTACCAGGGATGATTTATCGCTACATTATCCATGCCAATGGCAGTGACGAACTGACTTATGTGAGTTCTCAGGTACGGGAGATTTTTGAAGTTGAACCCGAAATTGCTCGCCAAAGTATGGATTCCCTATGGGAGAGAATTCATCCTGATGATGTTGATAGAGTAAAGGCTCAGATTCAGTATTCTGCTGAGACAAGGCAACCTTTCAAGAGTCAATATCGCCTAGTCCTTCCTCAAAAGGGACTCCGATGGGTTCAAAATGTGGCTCATCCAGAATACTTCGACAATAGCAATGTGATGTGGGACGGGGTTGTGATTGATATTACCGATCGCAAAGCTGCCGAAAAGTCTTTAAATCTAACCCAGTTTGCAGTTGACAAGACTGCGTTAGGAATCTTCTACATTCGGGAAGATGGTAGTTTTCTCGAGGTTAATGAATCAGCTTGTTCCAACCTGGGCTACAGTTATGAAGAATTGAAAAAGCGTTATATTTGGGAAATCAATCTTGATTTACAACCCCATGAATGGCGCTACTATTGGGAATGCCTCAAGCAAAAGTCAGTTGCCAAGTATGAAGTCAACCACCAACGCCAAGATGGCAGCATTTTTCCTGTTGAAGTTATTTGTAACTATCTCGAATATGACGGCGAGGGTTTTGTATTTGCACAAGTGCAAAATATTAGCGATCGTAAACGAGCCGAACTTGCTTTAGAACAAGAGGTGTTACGGCGAACCACGATTTTCAACACCTCATCAGACGGCATCCATATCCTAGACATTAAAGGAAATCTCATTGAAGCTAACGCGACTTTTTTCCAAATGTTAGGCTATATACCAGCAGAAGCTTGGCATCTAAACGTTAGCGACTGGGATGCCAAATTTTCCCTCAAACAAATTCAAGCAAACCTTGAGGCGAACTTCTTAGATCCTTCCAAGGTCAGAGTGGTAGAAACTTTGCATCGTCGCAAAGATGGCTCGGTCTTTCCAGTGGAGACTTCTGTCTGTTCTATGGAATGGAATGGACAGGTTTCCTTCATCTGCATTGCCCGCGATATTTCCGAACGCAAACAAGCAGAAACCCAACTACAACGTACCAATGAAGAACTCATGCGCGCTACTAGATTAAAAGATGAGTTCTTAGCCAATATGAGCCACGAACTCCGGACCCCGCTGAACTCGATTTTGGGTTTATCTGAAGCCTTGCAGGATGAAGTCTTTGGTCCTTTGACAGACAAACAACTCAAATATCTCAAAACAATTGAACGAAATGGCAACCATTTACTAAGCCTAATCAATGATATTCTGGATGTCTCCAAAATTGAGTCGGGACAACTTGAACTAGATTTAGAGGTAACCAATATTGGTAATTTGTGTGAGTCGAGTCTGGCATTTGTTAAACAACAAGCGGTCAAAAAAAGCATTTCTCTCAATACGGCTATCCCCCCCCATTCCCTAAACCTGTTGATTGATGAGCGACGCATTCTTCAGAGCTTGGTCAACTTACTCAATAATGCGGTGAAGTTCACTGCTGAAGGTGGATCTGTTGCTCTGGAGGTGAGTTGTCATCACCAGAACAAAAATTGGCAAAGGTTAGATTCGCAAGAGCAATCTGAGGAAGTGGAAAATCCAAATCAAGTAGTGTGGGAGTCTGGCAAACTAACGGCTAGAAGCTACATCAAAATCAGCGTTAGGGATACTGGAATTGGCATTGCTCCAGAACAAATCACCAAGTTATTCAAACCCTTTTCTCAAACAGATAGTGCCCTGAATCGAAAATATAACGGAACAGGTTTAGGGTTAGTTCTGGTGAAACAAATGACGGAGCTTCACGGGGGAACGGTTAGTTTAACGAGTGAAGTGGGTGTGGGTAGCTGTTTTAGTATCAACCTCCCCTATGATTCTGATTCGTCTCTATCTAACCCTGAGTCATTGTCTGATGATATCGACCAGCCAAATTTGCCTAGTTCTGTTCAATCAGAAGATTTACCTCTGATCTTGTTAGCTGAAGACAATGAAGACAATATTAGTGTAATGGTTTCTTACTTAGAGAAGAATGGCTATCGTCTAATTGTGGCTAAAAATGGGCTTGATGCAATTCTATTGGCACAAACTCACCGTCCAGATTTAATTTTAATGGATATTCAAATGCCAGAGTTAGATGGCCTCAAAGCTATTGAGCGGATTCGTCAAGATTCAAACCTCAAACCCATTCCTATTGTTGCTCTAACAGCTCTTGCCATGGCAGGCGATCGAGAACGTTGTCTAGAAGCTGGTGCTAACTTGTATCTCAGTAAACCAGTTAAGCTCAAACAGTTAGTCTCTCACATTCAAAAATTGTTAGTTCAATGAGGCAGTCACTCTTTGAAAATACTGATTATCAGGGAAGGCAGAAGGCAGAAGGCAGAAGGCAGAGGGCAGAAGGCAGAAGGCAGAAGGCAGAGGGCAGAAGGTTTTTCCCATTATCACCCTAATTTTATACACAAACGATGCTACCGGACATGATATTAGGGGTGGGTTGTCTCCTACCCTCACCCATAAGACTTTTTCAGCAAACCCTAAGTAGATAGGCGCGAAAAAAACTAAGTATGTAACAAAAAGTAAAGTAGTTCTGAAACCTCTTCCCTTCTGCCCTCTGCCTTCATCTAACCATAAATTTTAACGCCTACCTACTTATATCATGTTCGTTGGTATAGTCCCGTGTAAAAGTTGGGGAAATATCTACTGCCATATAAGTAAAATTTTTCCTTCTCTTAAAGCTTCTTCCTTCTTCCTTCTTCCTTCTTCCTTACCTTCTCTATACAAGACCGATGCTACCGGACATGATATTACAGCAGTTTTCATATCTGTAGACCACAGTAGGGACGTTGCATGCAACGTCCCTACAAGGTTTTGGTTATGGCGATGTGGTTCATCAATTTGAAAAGCGCTGTAATCTATAATATCATGTCCGGTTGAACAGTTATAAATAAATAACGACTTAGGAGTCAGGAGTCAGTCCTCAGGAGTCAGGAGGGAAGACTGAAGTTGGAAGAAGAATAAGTGGAGTTGAAGGAGAAAGTTTTTTATCACGCTATTATCCGGACATGATATAACTGTTTAACTGGATTTGATCTTACATAATTGCAGGACGATGATCGCATTTTTATAAGCTGAAAATTTTGATAGATCGAACAAATTTTTGGATACATATCAAAATCATCCTATGATGATGCAAAGCCCAATTTTTCGGTAATATTTTTTCCCTTTTTTTTTTATGCTGATATGATCTCCGGCAAATTAACGAGAATAAAAGTTTTCTTCTTGACTTTTTATTTCCAGGTAATGCTCTTTTTCCTATCTTTTATACCAATTTGAAAAAAGAATGCTACAAAAAGGTAGATATCGATAGAATATTATTAAAAATAGTCGTCCCAGTTCATTTGAGATAGTTATCTCTATCTTTTTTCCCTTTTTTTCAATAGTTATCCCTTCTTACTTCTTCCCTCTTCCTTCTTTCTTGCTTCTACCATTTGTAACAAAAATTTATTAAATTGGTATTATATCATGTCCGATAGCATCGGAGCGTGTATAAAATTAAGGTGACAATGAAAGAAAACCTTCTGCCTCCTGCCTCCTGCCTCCTGCCTTCGGACAACCATTGTCTAATTATTCAACCGGACATGATCTTACATAATTACAGGACGATGATCGCATTTTTATAAGCTGAAAATTTTGATAGATCGAACAAATTTTTGGATACATATCAAAATCATCCTATGATGATGCAAAGCCCAATTTTTCGGTAATATTTTTTCCCTTTTTTTCTTATGCTGATATGATATCCGGCAAATTAACGAGAATAAAAGTTTTCTTCTTGACTTTTTATTTCCAGGTAATGCTCTTTTTCCTATCTTTTATACCAAGCGTGAAAAAAGAATGCTACAAAAATGTAGAGTTCGATAGGATATTATTAAAAATAGTTCTTCCAGTTCATTTGAGATAGTTTTATCTATTTTTATTCCCTTTTTTTCAATATTTATCCCTTCTTACTTCTTCCCTCTTCCTTCTTTCTTGCTTCTACCATTTGTAACAAAAATTTATTAAATTGGTATTATATCATGTCCGGTAGCATCGGAGCGTGTATAAAATTAAGGTGACAATGAAAGAAAACCTTCTGCCTCCTGCCTCCTGCCTCCTGCCTTCTGTACACCAAAGTCTAATTATTCAACCGGACATGATATTATTAGGCATTTCAACTAACATTATATCAATGATGTACCATATTATAAATCTGAAAAATTGCATTTTTTGGACTTATATCATGTTCGGATAATTAGCGATAAAAAACCTTCTCCCTTTAAATCTTTTTTTCCCTTCTGCCTTCTGTCTTCTGCCTTCTCTTCTTAGGGTATTTTGCGATAATTGTCGTAGCAGTTAAACTGGTAATGTACCCACACAAAAATTAGGAGGATGTTTAATATGGCATCTAATAAAATTCTTGTAGTTGATGATGACCAAGCAATCAAAATGTTAGTTCATCGTTTTTTAACTAAGCAAGAATATCAAGTAGAGTCTGCAGAAGATGGTAAAACAGCTTTAGTTTTATTTAAAGAATTTCAACCAGACTTAGTTGTTTTAGATATAAATCTACCAGATACTAATGGGTTTGATCTTTGTCAGGAAATGCAAAGTTACAATGATGTATTGGTATTGATGTTGAGCAGTCTATGTGATGAAGCAGCTAAAGTCCTAGCTTTTCAGTTAGGTGCTGACGGTTATCTGACAAAACCATTTAGTTTAGTAGAATTGAATGCTCTTATGAGAGCAATATTAAAACGTCAAAGATTACCTTCTAATAAAAAATTAGACCAGCTTGTATTTGGAGATTTAGTCATAAATAATACTACTAGAGAAGTAAAATTTAAGAATAAAATTGTTTCTCTAACTAACATACAATTTAATTTATTATTTTGTATGGCTAATAAACCAAGCTATGTTTGGAAGCGCTCTGAATTGTGCAATCAAGTATTTAATAGTGAAAATGATTCTTGGTTTGGAAACGAAAAAGTTTGTGATGTACATATTAGTCAGATTCGCAAAAAAATTAAAAATTGTGGTTGTGATTTTGAGTATATAAAAACTATTTATAAAGTTGGCTATAAGTTTGAAATTCCAGTCAAAGATGATTTGATACAGGAATAACTAATACCGTTTCACGGAAGTTATAAGTCAAAATTTAAAATTCAAAAGTCAAAAATCAAAAGTCAAAAGTAAGATTTTATAGAGCTACAAATTCACGGAAGTTATAAGTCGAAAGTAAAAATTTAAAAGTCAAAAGTCAAAAGTCAAAATTCAAAAGTAAGATTTTATAGAGCTACAAAAGTTGGTTCCCTTGCCCTTAAAGCCTATATTAATTTAAACACTATCCTTAAGGAGAGAGTCTTATTGCTGATAGCTGAAAGCTGAATGCTTACGTTATTTATATTCTGCTTACTTGGTAATTTTCTATATCATAAATTCTCAATTATTTTCATTAACAAACGCTGTAATTATAATAAGCTATTTTACTTTTAATACCAATTTGAAAAAAGAATGCTACAAAAAGGTAGACCTCGATCAGATATGCTGAAAAATAGCTAGTCCAGTTCATTTTAGATAGTTATTTATATTGTTTTTCCCTTTGTTTCAATATTTATCCTTTCTTCCTTCTTTCCTCTTCCTTCTTTCGTACGGACGTTGCATGCAACGTCCCTACCATTTGTAACAAACATTTATTAAATTGGTATAAACCATATATCCAATCGACTAAGAGAAGAAAAAAAATCGGGTGCATCTCAATGCGTGAATAAAGCCAAAAATTTATCGCTTTTAGGCAACAGGCAACAGGGAATATAGCAATGAGCGCTGGTATATTTACAAATTACAAGAACTGTCCAATAGCTAAAAGTCTTATACTATCGGTTTTTTATTCCTCCTGTTGCCTGTTGCCTGTTGCCTGTTGCCTGTTGCCTGTTGCCTGCGCACAGCGCTATAGATGAGAAAAAAGTATTTTTGCAAATATGAGATGCACCCAAAAAATCCTGATAAGAAGAGGTAATAATTAATAATTAGGGTCTGCTGAAAAAGTCTTTTAGTAGGGGTAGGAGACAGGAGACAGGAGACAGGAGACAGGAGAAATGGGAATGAGCGAGGGAGTAGAAGTAAGAATTTTCCCAAGATTATCTTGCCCAACTATGCGCCTAAAATACTAACTTTTTAAGCGTTTTAGACTAAAACAGGCGCACTTTTTTCTACCCTAAAAAGGCACTTACCTTTATCTGGTAATTATTTGAGATTTAATCAGCAAACCCTAATTAATAATTAATTATTAATTATTAATTGCTAAATGCTTTCCAACATTCCCAATAACTGTGCTTCACTCAACTGCTCGATCCCCAACTTTTCAGCTTTTTGCAACTTAGAACCTGGATCTTTTCCCACTACAACAAAATCAGTCTTAGAACTCACTGCACTTGTCACCTTACCACCAGCAGTTTCAATCAAACTCTTCGCCTCATCCCGCTTCAAGGTTGGTAAAGTTCCCGTTAACACAAAAGTTTTACCTGCTAAAAATGCACTTTGCTCTTTTGTCACATTCTCTGTATCTGTTCTTACCTCCATCGTCACTCCAGCATTATTCAGACGTTTCACCAATTCTTGATTAGCTGATACCTGAAACCACTGTTCAATTGATTGAGCAATTTCTGGGCCAATTCCATAGACTGCTTCAATATCTGTCGCCTTTGCCTGTGCCAACTGTCCTACACTGGAAAACTTCTGAATTAATAACTCTGCATTCACGCTACCCACATGACGAATACCTAAACCATAAAGCACCCGCGCCCAAGATTTTGTCTTGGAAGTAGCGATCGCATCCACCAATTTACTAGCAGATTTTTGTCCCATGCGTTCGAGGGAAGTTAAACTTTCGACATTCAAATCATATAGATCCCCTACCGACTGAACTAAACCACTATTTACCAACTGCTGTACCAATTTTTCTCCCAAACCATAAATATCCAGAGCGCCTCTAGAGGCCCAATGTACCAAGGAACCCCGAAGAATAGCGGGACATGAAGCGTTGATACACCTAGTTACTGCCTCATCGGTAGGTTTGACCACAGGTTGACCGCATTCTGGACAGTGACTAGGCATTTGAAATAGTTGGGCATTTGTGGGACGTAGTTCTGGCAAAACTCGTACTACTTCTGGAATAATTTCTCCTGCTTTGCGGACTATTACTGTGTCCCCAATATGTAAATTTAGTTCCGCGAGGCGATCGCTATTATGTAGGGAGGCCCTTTGTACAGTTGTACCTGCTAACTGGACAGATTTCAATTCTGCCACGGGGGTAAGTGCCCCAGTGCGGCCTACTTGAATTGTGACTGCTTGGACAATAGTCGGGACTTCTTCGGCAGGATATTTAAGAGCGATCGCCCACCGAGGAAATTTTTGAGTAAATCCTAATTTTCTTTGTAGTGGTAAAGAATTAAGTTTAACTACAACTCCATCGGTTAAATAGGGCAAATTTTTTCGTTCAGTATCCCAATATTGATAGTATTTTTGAACGTCATCTAAAGATGAGCAAATTTGACGATGAGGATTAACTTTAAAGCCTAATTTTTGTAGTAATTCTAAATATTGCCATTGGGTAGAAAATTGAGATAATTCTGAGTTAATTTCAGATTTTATATAAAGTGTATAAGCGAAAAAATCTAGTCGGCGTTGAGCAACTATTTTTGAATCTAATTGTCGCAAAGTACCTGCTGCTGAATTACGGGGATTAGCAAATAGTGGTTCTCCTATTTTTTCTCTTTCTGCGTTGATACTTTCAAATACATTAATTGATAAAAAAGCTTCACCTCGAACTTCTATTATTGAGGGTGGATTATCTATTTTTAGTTTTAAGGGAATACTTTTAATTGTTTTGACATTTTGAGTAATATCTTCTCCTGTAATTCCATCTCCACGAGTAGCTCCTCTAACTAATAAACCATTTTCATAAGTTAGAGCTAAAGCAGAACCATCAATTTTGAGTTCACAAACATAATCTACCGTATCAGGATGGGAATCGATTTTTATTTGACGTTGCCAACGTTCTTGCCAATTTTTTAACTCCTCAATATTAAAAGCATTTTCTAGGCTATAAAGAGGAATATTATGCTCAATTGAGATAAATTTAGTTGCTGGTTTTTCTCCTACTCTTTGGGTAGGACTATCTGGAACAATTAATTGAGGATATTGAGTTTCTAATTCTTGTAATTCTCGAATGAGGCGATCGTAAACAGTATCTTCCATAATAGGGTTATCAAGAACATAGTAAGCATAACCAGCTTCTTGAAGTTTCTGCCTCAATTGTTGAGCGCGTTGCTCTAATTCTGGCGTTAACTTTGCCATGTTTTTTCTCCTTTTTAGGGAATAGGGAATAGGGAATAGGGAACACCGGATCTGGGAACAGGGAACAGGGAAAAATCTATCAGAATCATGTCCGGATAATTAGTAATAATTAGGGCTTGCTGATTAAATCTAAAAGCATTAACATATAAAGACTTTAGGCTTTTTGGTGTCGAAAAAAGTGCGGCTGTTTCAGTCTAAAATGCTCAAAAAGGAGCGTATTTTAGGCGCATAGTTGGGCAGAAAAATCAAGGTACAATTCTTACTTCTACCTCCTCTAAATTCCCCGTTCCTCCTGTCTCCTGTCTCCTATCTTCCCCTCCTGGGAGCAGGGCTATTTCAAAGTATTGTAGATTAACGATTTAAGGAGAACGGAAGATGAGGGGATAGTGAAACAGTGAAATTTGCCAAAATTTGCCGATTTTTCAGCTAATAAGCGTCTTTAAGCTCTAAGAGAATATTTGCTTCAACGCTGCTTAAAAGCCTTCATCCCCGTGTCTCCGTGTCTCCGTGTCCCCGTGTCTATCGAGAATGAAACAGCCCTGCCCTCCTGGGAGGGGGAGGGGCGAGGGGTGGGTTGTCTCCTGTCTCCTACCCCTACTAAAAGAATTTTTCAGCAAAGCCTAATTATAGATCGAAAAACTTTTTCCTCCTCTTCCTTACTTCCTTCTTCCTTCTTCCTTTTTCATATCTTAATAGGGAATAGGGATAGGCAACAGGGAAAAATTTATCAGAATCATGTCCGGATAATTAGTAATAATTATAGATCGAAAAACTTTCTCCTTTTCCTCCTCTTCCATCTTCCTTCTTCCATCTTCCTTCTTCCATCTTCCTTCTTCAAATTTGAATCACATAGATTAATTAATTATTTTTGATAATTTTTTGATCAAAATACAGTTTTTTATAGTTATAAATTCAACTCTGGAAATTCACTAAACTTCTTTTTCTTCACTGGTGTTTTTGTTTTTGAAGCATCTCCATTCATGTAACTTTTGTTTTTAGCATCTAGTGACTTTATACCATTAGTTTTTTCCTGTGGTTCATGTTCTACCTGAAACACATTTGCATAGAGATTAGCAATAATTTGTTTGCCACTTTGAGTCAATTCTAAATAATTAATAGCTGCAGGAATATAAGGATAAACCCCATCCCAATAAAATTTTGCATAGCTACGTCTTAGATCTCCAGGAGATTTATAACCCAAAACTTTATTAGTGCCAACTTCTTCAAATTCATAGAATAAAGCACTAATTTTCAATAAATAATTAGGGTCACTTAATTGACCGATTAAATCTGCTGCTCTTGATAATCCAGAAAAATTATTTCTATCTTGATGAGTTTCTGCTTTAGGAATAGGAAAACGGGTTAGTTCAATATTACGTTTAATTTGCTCTGCATCAATTAGCCGATGACCACCAAAACGTTCATCTATTACTAACTTACCTCGATCTACATGATAAGGAGTAAGGCTAGCTGAAGTAGCACCATCTCCCAAAGAAACCATTCCATCATTGATTCCTGTAGCATATGAACTTAATAATTCTTGGTCCTCTCGGCAAACTCCTTTAACATAACCAATATCGTGGCACAATAATGAAATAATATAATGTAACCAATCTTCGGGAGAAACTCCACCTTCACGAATATGCTTACCCCGCAAAATTTCTTGCCCAACAAGAGTAACTAACATTGTATGTTCAACATTGTGATATAGAGCATCACAGTTAGCAATATTCTCAAGAGCCATATTTCCTGCCCAGGCAATAATTTCTGGATAGTTGGGCTTAAAACCACCATAAGTACGATGGTAACCTGCCTGTAGCTCTTTTACGAAAGCATTTATTAATATTTCTGTTGCATTTAACATTATATTTTATTTGCACTCCAGTATTAAATATTACTCTAAATTACTCTAATAGCTCTATCTATGTCATTAGCTATAAACTTGTCAATTCATAAATTCATGATTGACTAGCTTTTCTAATTACTTGCAAGTCTGAATACCAAAAAATTATTTTTTTAGTTTTGATTTTTATTATCTACTTAATTTAAAAGTAGCAGAAATCTATGGCTTCGCCAAGATAATTTCTCAAATAGGGACATTGACGTTCATCAGAAATAGGAATAGACCTTTAGAGCAGTCCTTTAAACTTATAATATAGGTACACTCGAACTATGAAATAAGGGAGTAACTATTAACAATGCCTCAGACCTCTATTTCCTTTTATGTAAATGAGGAGATAGTTGAATCTTGCATCCTAATAAAATATCTTTAAATAATCCGATTTGGTATAAATTGGAAGGAATCATAAAACACAAGACAGCAGTCATAATAAATTAGTGGGCAATCAAACTTAATACCAGTAAATCACCATATTTATCTCAACTTGTGGTCATGTATTAGAAAAATTACCTCTAAATATTAGACAATGGGATTGTCCAGAGTGTGGTAGTCACCATGACCGTGATATTAACGCTGCAATTAACATTTTGCGCATGGGAACCCGCGTCGGCGTAAGACGCAAGGGAACGCCCACGCTCGAAGGCTGCGGGAGGAGCAGTGTCAGTCTGTGGAGCGCGCCTTTAGACCATCTGAGAGTAAATCTCGTTTATGCTGGTGCTATGTTAGCGCAGCTCCTCCGGAGGAGGAAACAGAAATCTCCTAGCAGTGATGTTAAGGAATCCCGCGCTGTCTCGTAGAGCAGCGTCGGGAGGATGTCAATGAAGGTTTTAGATCCATAAGAATCAGGACTTACGCAAAGGCACTATATATAGAGTCTATGTGCGTTACGCTAGCGCTAACACACCCTACCAATAGCGTTAATGCGTAAGTCCTGAGAATTAATAACTACGACTCCTGACGACTATATCTCGCCAATCTGACATTACCTTAGTTTCTCCCTTCAAAATTAACTTTAATTAGGGTTTGCGCTCAAAAGTCTGTTAGTGAAGGAAGGGAGTAGGGAGTAGGGAGTAGGGAGTAGTTAAGAGTAAAAAGTTTAGGGGAGTTATAGAGGAGGTAGTCGTTCATCATGGAAGAGAATGTCAAAAATGTAAATATAATTTACAAAGAAGTTATTCAGTAGAGTTTTATGGTCACAGCAACAGAAGAAGAGCTTTTTAACGGTGTAATCAATCTAGTTAGTTTTTTTGGGCCTTCGATTATGGATGAATCAATTCCAGGAGGTGGTAATGGAGGTAGTAATGGTAATGGGGGCGGTAATGGCACAAGCACCGATGGAAGTGGGAGTTCTGGAAATCAATTTAATGAAATTCTCGGTACAGAAGAGGATGACAGTATCAACGGTACAGCAGGGGCAGACCTCATTATGGGAATGGGAGGTCGAGATTCTATAGAAGGTAGAGGCGGAGGAGATAGAATTTTTGGAGAAGGAGATAATGATACTTTGCTCGGAGGTACAGGTAATGACTCCCTACTCGGCGGTCAACAACAGGATTATATTTTAGGTGGTGATGGTAGCGACACATTGTGGGGTGGTAGGAATAATGACTCTCTATTTGGTGAAGAAAATGAAGATACACTTTATGGTAATAAAGGTAATGACTGTCTTTTTGGTGGTTTAGAAGATGATAGCCTCTTCGGAGGTAAAGAAGATGATTTTCTAGATGGAGGTGAAGGTGATGATACTCTAGTAGGCGATCGCGACTCTGATATTTTAACAGGAGGAACAGGAGAAGATTTATTTGCTATTAATGAAAACACAGGTGGTCTCAGTCCATCAGATGCAGATATTATTACAGACTATAACCCTGAAGAAGACGATCAAATTGGATTAATTGATGGTTTAGCGCTTAGTGACATAGAATTTGAGACAACTGTTGTAGGTGGAGAAAATGGTGTAGCTATTAGGTTGAGGAATGATGATGAAGATTATCTGGCAATAGTGTTGAATGTTGTAGAAGGCGATCTAGACTTTACTATTATCTAAGGAAGGCAGAGGGCAGAAGGCAGAGGGCAGAAGGGAAATAAAGGTTCAAAGGGAGAAGGTTTTTTATCACTAATTATCCGTTAGCGTAGCTCCCCCTCCGGGGGAACATGATATGATATCATCTTTCTTTAAATACCCACAAATAAAATTTATTAGGGAGTAGGGAGTAGGGGGAAATTTGATAGATGCTCAAGATAATTGATGAAGAACATTAATATTTACTTCTAATTTGGGTTTGCGCTCAAAAGTCTGATTGTGATGATAGGGAACAGGGAACACTTAACTAGGAACAGGGAACAGTTTAGACTATCTGCTACGGCCAATTTTTTTGATACTCAGGGGAAAAGTATTAACATTTTGAGCCCACCCACACGCACGTCAAGAGCGTAACATTAAAAGTAGTATATGAACCCGTAGTTTGGTAAGTATTTATACTATGCAAATCATCTTAATTACTTTTTTCGTTCATCAAATTCCGAGTAAAAAATTTACGCATAAATACTTGCTATACATGATTATTCAATCACGGCAGCTATGATTTTCTTCTAAAATTCTGTCTCCTGTCTCCTGTCTCCTGACTCCTTCTTATATTAGGGAGTAGGGAGTAGGGAGTAGGGAGTAGGGGGAAATTTGATAGATTTTCAAGATAATTGATCAAGATCATTAATATTTACGTCTAATTAGGGTTTGCGCTCAAAAGTCTGATTGTGATGATAGGGAACAGGGAACACTTAACTGGGAACAGGGAACAGTTTAGACTATCTGCTACGGCCAATTTTTTTGATACTCAGGGGAAAAGTATTAGCATTTTGAGGCAAAAACAGCCAAAAACCTTGCACTTTTTAAAGGCCAAAAAAGGCAGCAAAGCAATATCAGTCAATGCGCGTGATATTTAATCAGCAAGCCCTAATTAGGGTTTGCGCTCAAAAGTCTTTTTGCGCTCGACAGGGAGTAGGGAGTAGGGAGTAGGGAGTAGGGAGTAGTTAAGAGTCAAGAGGAATCAGGAGTTGTAGAAGACATACAAAGGAAAAATTATCCCCGGCCCAAGTCTACCCAATTCTTACCCAAATACTCAATTTTTGAGCATTCTTAGGGGAGTTCAGGGGTACTTTTTCACTACCTAAAAAGCCTAAAACCAATATCAGTAAAGACTTTTATATTTAATCAGCAAGCCCTAATTAATGAGACCTGATATAAAACTAAAGAATATAGCAATGAGCGCTGGTATATTTACAAATTGCAGGAGAGGCCAAATAGCTAAAAGTCTTATATTATAGGCAATTTATTCCCCCTGTTGCCTTCCGGAGCTGTTGCCTGTTGCCTGCGCACAGCGCTATAACGAAAAATTATGGATGGAATAACAATATAATGCAAGGCTTTCTCAATCTCAATAAACCATCTGGCATGACTTCCCATGACTGTGTAGCAAAAGTAAGAAAGTTACTACGTCTCAAGCGTGTTGGACATGGAGGAACTCTCGATCCTGCTGCTACTGGTGTCTTACCTATTGCTGTAGGAAAGGTAACTAGATTATTACAGTTTCTACGCTCAGAAAAAGCTTATTCTGCCACAGTTAAATTTGGTGTCATTACAACTACTGATGATTTAGAGGGAGAAATTGTTAAATCTACACTAGCGCCACAGTTAACATTGTCTGATATAGAAGCGGTGCTGCCAAATTTCTTAGGAAAAATTGAACAAATGCCTCCTAGCTATAGTGCAATACAGGTAGAAGGAAAGCGACTTTATGATTTAGCTCGTCAGGGAAAAACTGTTGAAATTCCGACTCGGGTTGTAGAAGTATCTAGTTTAGAAATTCTTGACTGGCGAAGTGGAGATTTTCCTGAGCTAGATTTAGCGATCGCTTGTGGTACTGGAACTTATATTCGGGCGATCGCTCGTGATCTAGGTGCAGTTTTAAATACTGGAGGAACTTTAGCTTCTTTAACTCGAACAGAAAGTAGTGGCTTTTGTTTGAAAGATAGTCTGACTTTTGAGGAGATAGAAACTCAACTGCAACAAAAAACTTTTAGTCTCTTATCACCGGAGGTAGCATTGGCACATTTACAAGCGATCGCTTTAGTTCTTGAGGATGCCAAAAGATGGTGTCAAGGTCAACGTTTACCTTATCAGAAAAAATGGGAAATAGAAGACGAAAAAACTGAAAATCCTCTGCGAGTATACAATATTGAAGGTGTCTTTCTCGGTATTGGACAGTTAATCAAATCCGAAGAAAATTTATTATTAGCACCTCAAGTTGTAATTCTTTAATCAGAAGGAAGAAGGAAAAAGAAAAAATCTGGCTTTGTCTGAGTTTTAAGTTTTTGATATGTCCACGCCCTGTCCTTAAACTGCTATACCAATTTTTTTTATTAGACCAAATTCAAGAAAGATTGTTACAGTAAAATATAGATGCTTAACGGAATTGAAAAATCTTCACTGTTTATTTAGGGCTTGCTGATTAAATATCAAAGCATTTACAGGTAAAGATTTTAACCTTTTTAGGATCGAAAAAAGTGCGCCTGTTTCAGCTCTTCACGTTCAAAAAGGAGCGTATTTTAGGTGCATAGTTGGGCAGAACAATCTTGGGACAATTCTTAACTACTACCTCCTCGCTCCCAAGCCATTTCTCCTGTCTTCCCCTCCACCGGAGGGGGAGGGGCGAGGGGTGGGTTGTCTCCTGTCTCCTGTCTCCTACCCTCACCCATAAGATTTTTTCAGCAAGCCCTATTTATTATACCTACCACCTACCACCTAACACCTAATACCTTATCAAAGTAATTCTCTCAGGAGGGAAGAAGAAGGAGTTTTAAGTTGTAGAAAGTTTTTTTGTCACACTCTTATCCGGAAACGATCTTAGATAAAAAAATCACGAGTTTACCTAAATTTATGCAATATTACTAACTTATCTGAATTAAGGAAATTTCAAATTTCAATTTTACAGATAAAAAGTCTGAAAATATTACTTTTATTGCCCGTCTTTTGTAGACATTATATTGGCGAATGAAATATATCCAGACTTGCACCAAAACGACCTAATTATTTAGTAAAAATTCAAAGGATTGCCTGAAAGATTTAATATCTCCCACTCTTGCCACTAAAAGATTTTCCTCCCCAGCATCTTTTAAGCGAGAATTCCAATACTGAATACTATCAGCGTTATTCATCCAAAAATTAATCACTGTTTCGACAACTTTATCTACTCTCCAACCACGATGGATAGAAACATTTTCGACAGATTTTATAAACACATCTAAAGAACATTGATGATTTCCTAGATATTCTACAGTTAAGTTTTTTTCTACTTGCAGTTTTTGTTGGTGATTAAAAAAATGTAAGATTGGAGAAATACCTAAAAGCTCAAAAGTATACTGCATTTCTATTTTTCCTCTCTAATTATTTTTGATATTGTAACTATATTTTAGATACATTCAAGTTAGCAGTCTTTCAAGGTGAGTGCTAATTTATTGACCTCAATTAATTCAAATGCAAAACCTTGAATTTGTCCTCAAAATATAATGGCGTATTTTTAGCACTCATTATCAAAGATTGCTAATAGTTTACCTAGTTGAATTTTGTAGTTTGGCAAACTTCTTAATTTAGATAATACTAATTTATAAAATCAGTTTTTGTCAAATTATTTACATTTAAGACGACATTTTATTTACATAACTTTATATGATTTAATTTTGACTTTTTTTCTATGTAGTCGTCCTATTTAGATTGTATGGAAAATCTCTGCAAATTAGAGAACAGAAAAAACTGGTAATAATTTCATATTTTATTATTGATAATTAATTTATAGGTAAGCATTCAGCTATTAGCTGTCAGCTAGCCTCCTCCGGAGGAACTGCGGACTTCAGCAACAAGACTCTCTCCTTAAAGAAAGTGTTTAAATTAACAACTGACTTTAAGGGCAAGGGAGCCAACTTTTGTAGTAAGACAATTCATAAAGCTTTTATCCTAAATTAAAAGCAATAGCTGATAGCTGATGGCTGACGGCTGAATGCTTACATTTATAGCAATATGATTTGAGTTGTGAGATATTGAAAACTTTTAGGGAACAGGGAATAGGGAATAGGGAACAGGGAATAGGGAATAGGGAAAGAAAAACAGAAATATTAAAGAGGAAAAAAGGTTGAATTGTTAGAATTTATGGAATTTATGATTAGAGCTTGCTGATTAAATATAAAAGCATTGACATATAAAGATTTTAGCCTTTTTGATATCTAAAAAAGTGCGCCTGTTTCAGCTCTTCATGCTCAAAAAGGAGCGTATTTTAGGCGCATAGTTGGGCAGAAAAATAATTCTTACAATTCTTACCGAATTATTAATTATTAATTATTAATTATTAAATAATTCGCGCCTTGAAGTCTCCCCTTTTAAGGGAAAAAAGCGGTCGTTTGCGGAGCATTCCGTAGGATGGGATGGCGAGGAAACCTGCGCCAGATCCAATCGACCAAGAGAAAAGAAATAATATCTCCTTATATTCAATTCCGTAACGGTTAAAACCCGAGGTAATTATCAATTATCAATTATCCATTATCAATTATCAATTATCAATTAATGAATCTTACCCCCTCGCTTATTCCCATTTCTCCTGTCTCCTACTAAAAGACTTTGTCAGCAAACCCTAATTAAAACTAGAGAAGTTAGAAAAAAGAAAGCATCTTCGATCATTACCTTAAACTCAAACAACTTCTAATAACAAAATCTGAAGACAGAGGTTTCTCAAAGATGTAAGATTGAGATTAGAAAACCTAATTTTGATCGACTACTGTAGTTAACAAAGAGAGGAATTGCTTTGAGTCAGCATCCCAATGGTATACCAGCACACGGTGGCCATCTGATTAATCGGATTGCCACACCAGCAGAACGACAAGAGTTCATGGAAAAAGCTGAAAGTTTACCAAAAATACAACTAGATAAACGAGCACTTTCAGACCTAGTGATGATAGCTATAGGAGGTTTTAGTCCCCTCAATGGCTTTATGGAAGCGGCAGACTATGAAACCGTAGTTACTGATATGCGTCTTCAAAATGGTCTACCTTGGAGTATACCAGTCACTCTATCAGTCTCAGAAGAAGTAGCAGATTCAATCAAAGAAGGAAGTTGGGTGCGTCTTGATTCTCCCGAGGGAGAATTTGTAGGAGTTTTAGAATTAACTCAAAAGTTTCGCTACAATAAAGCCCATGAAGCAATTAATGTCTATCGTACAGACGAAATCAAACATCCAGGAGTAAAAGTTCTCTATGATTCTGGCCCCGTTAACTTAGCAGGTCCAGTATGGTTATTAGAACGTCATTCTCACCCATTATTTCCCAAATATC
This sequence comes from Okeania sp. SIO3B5, assembly GCF_010692555.1. GTDB lineage: Bacteria > Cyanobacteriota > Cyanobacteriia > Cyanobacteriales > Microcoleaceae > Okeania. The sequence goes on from NZ_JAAHHG010000082.1 coordinate 20,526, forward strand.
AAATCGATCCAGCCGAATCTAGAAAACTATTCCTAGAAAGAGGTTGGAAGACAGTAGTAGGTTTCCAAACTCGTAACCCCATCCACCGCGCCCATGAATATATTCAAAAGTGTGCTTTAGAAACAGTAGATGGTTTATTTCTACATCCTTTAGTAGGTGCAACCAAATCAGACGATATTCCTGCTGATGTCCGGATGCGTTGCTACGAGATTATGTTTGAGAAATACTTTCCTCAAAACCGAGTAATTATGGCCATTAATCCCTCAGCCATGCGTTATGCTGGCCCAAGGGAAGCAATTTTTCATGCTTTAGTGCGGAAAAACTATGGTTGTACCCATTTCATCGTTGGTCGAGATCATGCTGGGGTAGGAGATTATTACGGTACTTATGATGCTCAACATATCTTTGATGAGTTTGAGCCCGGAGAGTTAGATATTGTGCCAATGAAGTTTGAACACGCTTTCTACTGTACTCGTACTAAAGGTATGGCCACAAGTAAAACAAGTCCAAGTTCACCAGAAGAGCGAATTCATCTATCAGGAACAAAAGTACGAGAAATGTTACGTCGGGGTGAGTTACCACCACCAGAATTTTCACGGCCAGAAGTCGCTGAAGAGTTGGCTAAGGCAATGAAAGCATCTAGCTGATATTAGCAGAAATTTTTCTGGTACACTCCTGATATTATGAAGCATAACTGTACCAGAATTTGGAGGTAGGTTGAAAAAGCTATACAAAAAGTCAGCTTTTCAACCGCCCCTCAGAATTGGGGGTAAAGACAGAAAGTGAAAACTTCTCTAAAGTTCATCAAACTTACTCATTACTATAGCTATCCAACTAAAATGAGTAAGTTTGTTCAGTCGTCTATCCATTGAGTCACTATCAGCTACAATTAAGATATGAAGCTAGTTGAACGTCATGTTATTACCAAATCCCATTATTTGTGGTCGGAAATTGACCACAAGTCTTTTTTGTCTAAAAATCTGTTCAATTTAGCTAACTATTATTATCGCCAATATTTCTTTGAAAACAAAAAGAAACTAAATTTTAATGAACTGTATCACAAGGTATCTAAAAGCGACGATTATCAAGCTTTACTTACCAAAGTAAGTAAGCAAATAATCAGGAGATTAGATTCAGCTTGGAGTAGTTATTTTTCAGCCTTAAGAGAGTGGAAAAAACAGCCAAATAAATTTTTAGGTAAACCAAAAATCCCCAAATACAAACATAATACAAAAGGCCGAAATATTCTTCCCTATCCAGATGAATCAATTGACAAAAAAACCTTAAAAAAAGGAATTTGTCACCTGTCTATGAGTGAAATAAAAATCCCCACTTCACAGACAGAAATAATAGAAACCTGAATTATCCCTAAAAGTAGCTGTTACATAATAGAAATAGTCTATGAAAAAGCGGAGGAAACAACAGAAAACGAACAAATAGCAGGAGTAGATTTAGGGGTAAATAACTTAATAGCTGTAACGACGAATCAAACAGGAACTATACCTCTTTTGATTAAAGGCAGACCATTAAAAGCAATTAACACCTTTTATCATAAACAGCGCTCTTGTTTACAATCTCAATTAAATAGCCATAATAAAAGTAATTCTAATCGGTTAAAAAAATCAACTCATAAACGAAATTTTTGAGTAGGAAACTATCTCCATACAGCAAGTAAAAGAGTAATAGATTGGTGTGTAAACCATGAAATAGACATCTTAATCATTGGGCATAATCAAAATTGGAAACAAGAAATAAAGTTAGGGAAAAAGAACAATCAACAATTTGTGAATATCCCTCACTATAGGTTAATAGAAATATTAACGTATCAAGCCCAACTAAGAGGAATAAAAGTAATAATTACCGAAGAATCCTATACATCTCAATCGAGCTGTTTAGATGGGGATGATTTACCAAAATATGGAGAACAAAAACCGAAATTTAGTGGAAAAATAGTAACAAGAGGGTTGTATAAAACCAGAGAAAATAAATTATTAAATGCATATTTCATTAATGGATAATGAATAATAAAAATTATCTCTAATTATAAATTATCAATTATCAATTATTCATTGGTAAAGATGTCTTAGACCAGGGAATAAAGGGTTTACCGCTTAACCCTGTAGTGGTCGATCCACTACGAACAACTAAGGTTTCAGGCTTTTGATTAAGTTTGAGTAAGTTTAGTTAAGCGGTCAAGTTATCTATATTAAATTTACATTAACTTGATGGCTGGTTAAGAACTGACCTGAAATATGTAGTAAACTAAACTCGCAAGTGTTTAAAGTTGGCGAAGATCGTCCCTATTGGTTAACTGCAGAATGCTTCGACTATGTAAAAAATTAATAATGTTGTTATCAAAAGTCTTAATTGACTCAGTTCAGGTGAGGACTTTAAGGAAAAAGCATGGGATTAAAGCGGCGTGAATTTCTACAAAGGGCTAGCTTGGCCCTAGGAGCATTGGGAATAAGTGAAGCATGGTGGTGGCGACTCCAAAGTCGTTATTCAACTGCCTTAGCTGAAACTACTGGACGTAAATTAGCACTTCTAATAGGTATTAATGAATATCCGGATGCACCTCTATCTGGGTGTATTACAGATGTAGAGATGCAGCAGGAATTGCTAGTTCATAAGTTTGGTTTTTTACCTACTGATATTCTCACTCTCACAAATAAACAAGCTACCAGAGAAAATATAGAAACAGCTTTTATTAGTCATCTAACTAATCAAGCTAGACCCGATGACCTAGTTCTCTTTCACTTTAGTGGTTATGGTAGTCGTGTCAGTAAAATGATAACTGAGGATCAACAAAATGAGTCCAGTTCCTCAAAATTAACTTTTCAAAATACTCTAGTGCCAGTAGATGGTGTACCTCCAAACAATGAAGGTAAAGCAATAAATGATGTACTAGAAGAAACTTTATGGTTATTAGTGCAATCGCTTGAGACAACAAAAGTAGTGACTGTACTAGACACTAGCTATGTATATCCTGGTCAAAGTTTACAAGGTTTTCTCAGAGTTCGCTCTCGACCTAGTTCGACTACAGAGGAAATTAATAAAAAAGAGAAAGCAATACAAACACTGCTACGGGATCATCAAAATTTAGCAAGAGGACAGCTAATTAATCAAAACCAATTACCAGGATTGATCCTGAATGCTAGTCGAGATAGCCAATTTGCTACCGAAACTGACTGGAATGGTTTTAGTTCAGGTCTATTTACTTATGCTCTTACCCAAAATTTATGGCATACAACTCCTGCAACGAAACTACAAATTAGTTTTGCACAAGCAACTAGCTTCGTCGAACAACTAGCTGGAACTTATCAGCAACCGGAACTCAAAGAAGGAACAAAACAAAATATAGCTCAATTTAAAGAAGCTACTATAACTCCAGTAGCTACGCGTTATCAAAATCTCTTGAGTCCCATATTACCAGCTTCTAGTGGTGTAATTACCTCAGTAGAAGATAACGGCAAAATCGCAAGTCTTTGGTTAGGAGGACTGCCAATTAATATTCTTGATGCAGTCACATCTAATTCCCTATTTACAACTGTACCTTCTTCAGATTTAAACTCAAACAACTACCTATTTCAATTACAAATTCGCAGTCGGACTGGTTTAACAGCTCAAGCTTCTATAATTATTGAAACTAATACCTCACAAGAGTTACAAGAGTTATCAGGACAGGAAAAACAGCAATTTGAAAATGGAGAAAATCTAAACAGCGAAACACAAAAATCTTCGCCTAATCCTCAACTGTTGGCAGGAGAAATGGTGCGAGAAAAAATTCGCATTTTGCCAAAAACTACTGAATTGACTATTGCTCTAGCTCCGGAACTGTCAAGAATTGAGCGGGTAGATGCTACCAGTGGATTCTCCGCAGAGTCACAAGTTACAGTAGTCAACAACACCCAAGCAGCAGATTATGTATTTAGTCGAGTACAGGAAACAACTATTGCTCAAAGTCTCTCTACTCCTCTACCTTCAATGTACCAAGGTCGTTATGCTCTATTTTCTCTAGGCCAGGTGCTTATACCCAATAGTGTAGGAGAAGGAGTAGAAGGAGGAGAAGCAGTAAAAGTAGCAGTACAAAGGTTAAGTTCCCAATTAAAAACTTTGCTAGCAGCTAAAATACTACGCTTAACGAGCAATGAAAGTTCGACTCAAATCAAAGTCAGAGCGAACTTTGCTACTATTACTCCAGAAGCAAAGATCGTTGTGCGTCGGGAAACTTTAGGGGTAAGTAATGAGGCGAAATTTAAAACGAATATACAAGGTGTAGGTAGTTTTGGAGTTTCTAATGGGTTACTCACATTACCAACTGGTAGTCGAATTCAATGTCGATTGTATAATGACGGCGACCGCCCAGTCTATTTTATGTTATTCAGTTTAGACAGTAGTGGGCGCATTCTTGTTCTCGATCCCACTGCATCTAATCAACCTCTCAATAATGACGAACCTTCACAAATAGGGTTAGCTATCTCTCCAGAAGATAGTGTAAATATGCCTCCTGTGATTAGTAATTTTCCTAGAGATACACAATCTTTTGGGTGGAAACTAATTGGTCCTGAAGGGTTGGTAGAAAGTCTAATTATCTGTAGCTATCAACCATTCAAGGAAACAATAGCTGCTCTTAATGGAGATGTACGTCAAGTTAGAGATGATGGGCTAATTCAAGAAGTATTAAATCCTTTGAACGTAGCACAAGCAGTATTACGAGACTTACAAAGTGCTAGTCAATCAGCTGTTCAATCAAGTGGGTTATCCACTGATGATTATGCTCTAGATATTAATAGTTGGGCAACTATGAGCTTTGTGTGTCGAGTTGTCTGAAAAAAAATATAGCGCTGTGCGCAGGCAACAGGCAATAGGTAACAAGCAATAGGGGGGAATAAATTGCCGATAATATAAAACTTTTAGCTATTGGGCACATCCTACAATTTGTAAATATACCAGCGCACACTGCTATACTTTCATATAATGAATGGAAAAAAGGGTTATTTAAGCCCTTTTTTTCAATATTTCCTCCTTTCCTACTTCTACCAACTGATAACTGAAATTACAACTATGCAGAAAATAGAGACTCCTTTAACATTTCGACTGTGGACAGTTGATGAATATTATCTGATGGCTGAAGCAGAAATATTAGACCCGGAAGAACGAGTAGAGTTAATAGAAGGACAAGTAATTAGAATGGCAGCAAAAGGAATTGCCCATGTTATAGCTGGAAAGCAAATACAAAAGTTACTAGAAAATCTTTTAGCAGAGAAAGTTTTAGTTTGGACACAAGACCCCATCCGATTAAATAATTATTCTGAACCAGAACCAGATATCGCTCTTGTCATGCCACCGTTAAAACGTTACTTAGACCATCATCCAACAGCTTCAGAAGTTTATTTAATACTTGAGATTGCAGATACAACTTTGAGAATTGATACCCAGAAAAAGGCAAAAACTTATTCTAGATCAGGAATAGCAGATTATTGGGTTTTAGATATTGTAGACCGCCAGTTGCACGTTTTTCGGAAACCTACTGAAACTGGTTATCAAAACAAGATTATTTTATCAGAAACAGAAAATATCTCTCTTTTGGTATTTCCCGATGTGAGCGTAACTGTAAGTCAAATGTTACCATAGAACGATAGAGCATCCGTTCCGCTTTCCTACAAAATCCTACGCCAACGCGATCGCGTATAGCTGATATCAAATCTGGTTGAATACTTAGGGTTTGCTGAAAAAGTCTTATGGATGAGGGTAGGAGACAGGAGACAGGAGACAGGAGACAGGAGAAATGGGAATTATAGAGGAGGTAGGAGGAAGAATAATCAAGAGATTATTTTGCGCAACTATATGCCTAAAATGCTAATTTTTTGAACCATTACGACCTAAAAGCTTGGATTTTTTTTAACTCAAAAATGCGCTCAACCTTGATATGTCAATGCTTTTAGATTTAATCAGCAAACCCTACTTACTATACTATATAGTTGAGAGTAGGGGAGTGGGGGAGATTAGATAGACATCTCGAATAATAAAAAATAAAATCAATTATCGTACAGAAATTATCAATTATTTCCCTGTAGGGACGTTGCATGCAACCTCCCTACACCCTATCCGTGGAAGAGATGTCTAATAGACATCTCCAAAAATCAAAAAGACAATCAATTCTTATCCAGAAATTATCAATTGTTCTTCCCTGTTCCCTGTTCCCTGTTCCCTGTTCCCTGTTCCCTCTTTTCTGGAGATGTCTAATATTGAAGTAATTTAAGAAATTATCAACAGATATTATATAGCTGGATTCTATGTGCAATTAATATCATGTCCGATAGCATCGGAGCGTGTATAAAATTAAGGTGACACTCTTGAGAAAACCTTCTGCCTCCTGCCTCCTGCCTCCTGCCTCCTGCCTCCTGCCTTCCTTAGATATTATATAGCTGGATTCTATGTGCAATTAATATCATGTCCGATAGCATCGGAGCCTGTATAAAATTAAGGTGACACTCTTGAGAAAACCTTCTGCCTCCTGCCTCCTGCCTCCTGCCTTCCTTCCACCAAAGTATAACTATTCAACCGGACATGATATAACCGGATTTGATATAAAGTCAGAAGTCAGAATGTTAAAGAAGCAATCAACGATCAGCTTTTCCTGCGGAATGCTGCGCAAACAGCAATCAGTAGATTTTTTTTTGAGACGCCCTCGTTTGCGGAGCATTCCTTAGTCCCGATCGCTTGAAGAAAAGAAACTGCAATAACATATATTGGTATGAATGTCAAAACAAATTTTGTCGTATTAACACTCTTGATCGACTTTTGTAAAATTAGCTATACTGACGAAGAATAAAATTTCAAGGAAATAACCAAATGGTTGCAACACCAGTCCAAATTAAACACGAAGTAAAAGACCAGTCCCTCGCTCCTTTAGGAAAACAAAGAATTGAGTGGGCAGGTAGAGAAATGCCTGTTTTACGTCAGATTCAAGAACGCTTTGCCAAAGAAAAGCCATTAAGCGGAATTAAATTAGCAGCTTGCTGTCATGTTACAACCGAAACTGCTCATTTAGCGATCGCCCTCAAAAATGCTGGTGCTGATGCTGTATTAATTGCCAGTAACCCTCTATCTACTCAAGATGATGTAGCTGCTAGTTTGGTAGTAGATTATGGTATTTCTGTATATGCCATGAAAGGAGAAGATGCAGAAACTTATCTGCGTCACGTTGAAATTGCTCTAGATCATAAACCTAATATTATTATTGATGATGGTAGCGATGTAGTAGCAACCATGGTTAAAGAGAGACAAGAACAACTTTCTGACCTCATTGGTACTACAGAAGAAACTACTACAGGTATTGTTCGTCTAAGAGCAATGTTTAATGATGGGGTATTGACTTTCCCTGCCATGAACGTTAACGATGCAGACACTAAGCACTTCTTCGATAACCGTTACGGTACAGGACAATCTACTCTAGATGGTATCATCCGTGCTACTAATGTTTTATTAGCTGGTAAAAATACTGTTGTTGTAGGTTATGGATGGTGCGGTAAAGGTGCAGCACTCCGCGCTAGAGGTTTAGGTGCAAATGTAATTGTTACTGAAATCGATCCAGTTCGCGCTATTGAAGCAGTAATGGATGGTTTCCGTGTTATGCCAATGGAAGAAGCTGCTCCTCTAGGGGATCTATTCATCACTGTTACTGGTAACAAGCACGTTATCCGTGGCGAACATTTTGATGTGATGAAAGATGGAGCGATCGTTTGTAACTCTGGTCACTTTGATATTGAAATTGACCTAGAAACTTTGGGTAAAAATGCTACTGATATCAAGACAGTTAGACCTTTCACTCAACAGTACACACTCAAGAATGGTAAGTCTGTAATTGTATTGGGTGAAGGTCGTTTAATTAACTTGGCTGCTGCTGAAGGTCATCCTAGTGCAGTTATGGATATGAGTTTTGCTAACCAGGCATTAGCTTGTGAATATTTAGTTACAAATAAAGGTAAATTAGAACCAGGTTTACACTCTATTCCTGTGGAAGTTGATAAGGAAATTGCTCGTTTGAAATTACAAGCAATGGGTATTGGTATTGATACTTTGACTCCAGAACAAATCGAATATATGAATTCCTGGACTGTTGGTACCTAATTAATTTTTTAGGGAATTAAGAATCTAGTTTAATCTAAGTTACTATTCCTTTGATAATTTTTAGCTTTATTTTGCTTGAAATAACCCCGGTAAAATCTTGGTAAAACATCCATAATTTTATCTGGGTTTTTTATATTTGTAGGATGCTATTTTCATTAATGGATAATGGATAATTGATAATTAGGGTTTGCTGATTAAATATCGCGCTTATTGACTGATATTGGTTTGAGCAATTTTAGATCTGGAAAAAATGCAAGGTTTTAGGTGGTAATGGTTCAAAAATTCAGGATTTTGGTCAAGAGTTGGGCAGAACAATATTGGGAAAATTCTTACTCCTACCTCCTCCAAATTCCCATTTATTCTGTCTCCTGTCTCCTGTCTC
>NZ_JAAHHG010000083.1 GCF_010692555.1 Okeania sp. SIO3B5
GGGGGAGTAGGGGAGTGGGGGAGTGGGGGAGTGGGGGAGTGGGGGAGTGAGGGAGTAGGGGAGTGGGGGAGTGGGGGAGATTAAATATTGAAGTAATTAGGGTTTGCTGATTAAATATCAAAGTCTTTATAGATAAAGGTTTTAGCATTTTTAGAACGTTAAAAAGTACCGGATTTGAGCCTGAGAAAGCTCAGAAAGTGAGTATTTTGGCGTATAGTTGGGCAGAGTTGGCAAGGGATAATTTTTCTTCCTACCTCCTCTATAACTCCTTCTAACTCTTGATTCTTAGCTACTCCCTACTCCCTACTCCCTACTCCCTGCCTTAGCAAAAAGACTTATTCAGCAAACCCTAAATTAAACTGGTATCTCTATCATAAACTTCGTGCCTTGCCCCATTTCCGAAAAACACTGCAATTGACCTCCATGTTGCTCCGTAACTATTTGGTAACTAATAGACAAACCCAGACCAGTTCCTTGACCAACTGGTTTAGTAGTGAAAAAGGGATCGAATATTTTTTGTAGCACATTTTCGCTCATTCCTGGCCCATTGTCGGCAATGGAAATTCTTGCTGTTTGTGCATCTAGCATTTCGCTGCTGATATTAATTTGAGGAGAATCCTGGGTTTTGAAGGTAATTAAAGCATCAATAGAGTTCGTGAGAATATTCAAAAATACTTGATTAAGTTGACTCGGATAACAGTTAACCCGAGGTAGTTGACCATATTTTTTCACAATCGCAATCTCTGGATGCTCCGTATTACCTCTGAGGCGATGTTGCAAAATCATTAAGGTATTCTCTAATCCATCATGGATATTTACCCGCTTTCTTTGGGATTCATCGATGCGGGAGAAATTGCGCAAACCGAGAACAATTTGGCTGATGCGATTGCTTCCTGTTTTCATAGAATTAAATATTTTTTCTAAGTCCTCACATAAAAATTCTAGGTCTATATCTTCTAATTTATCTTGTACAGGAATGGGAGCAATGGTGTTCTCCTGGTAAAGGTTGAGCAGCTCTACTAATTCCTGAACATATTCGCGAGCGTGAGTAATATTGCCGGAAATAAAGGTAATAGGATTATTGATTTCATGGGCGATTCCGGCTACCATTTGACCTAAAGAAGACATTTTTTCAGTTTGGATGAGTTGAGTTTGAGTCTGCTGCAATTTTTGTAGAGCTTGTTGCAGATGTTGGGTTCTCTGCTCAACTTTAGTTTCTAACTCCTGGTAAAGTTTAGCATTTTCAATAGAGATAGCTGCTTGGGCAGTGAGCAGATTGAGAACTTCTATACGCTCTGGAGTGAAAGCGTCTGTAGTGAGGTTGTTTTCCAGGTAGAGAATGCCGATTAATTTTCCTTGGTTAAGAATGGGAGTACAGAGGAAACTTTTGGGTTTTTTTTGAATAAAGTAGGGATCGCTGGTGAAGTTGTTGTTTTGCTCAAAGTTGTTAATAATTAAGGTCTGTTGCGTCCGTTTAATGGTATTAATAATTGTATAGGGTAGATCTGTCGTTGCTTCTGGAGAAATAGTGCTGATGTAACAATCTTCGCGATCGCCTTGAGTAACAATTTCCCAGTTATTGGAGTATTTTAACAACAAGATTCCTTTGTTTGCTCCAGCATTCTCAATGAGAATCTCCATTAATTTACAGACTAAGGAGTTCAATTCAATTTCTCCAGAAATAGCCTGAGAAGATTTAAGAGTAGAAGCGAAGTCAAAGACAGAGCTATTGCTGTTAAGCGTACCGAAAGATTGGGTAGAAGTCTCTAATTCCATATCATTGGCAAGAGACTGACTATATTTTTGGAGAATCGAACTCAGGAGTTGAGGATAAGTTTGTTCAAGTTGGTCAGTTTTAGCCTTGGCTCCCCAACGAGCATAACAGTAGTAAGCTGATTGCATATATCCCATGGCTGATTTTTCCTTACCCCAATTTAGGTAAAATTTGGCTGCCAATTCGTTGGCCAAAGCTTCTTCTTGAATGTATTCGTTATTCTTAGCTTCGGTAATAGCGCGATCGTATAGATCAATTGCTTCCAATTTTTGATCCAGATACCGACATCGTTCGGCTTCAACTAAAAGATATTTATGTAGAAAATTTTCACAACAGCTATCTGACCAATTTTTGAGCTGCTGCTGATTGGATTCTATTTGCTGCCAAGCATTAGTCTTTTCTGCCGCAGACATACCAGAATAGGAATTGAGTAAAATCAGAGAACCATAATAGTAGTAACCAGTAGAAGTTGTGTAACCTGCGACATAGCTAAAAATTTTTTCGGCTTTGGTTGCATAGTTTAAACCCACCTCAAAGTTTTCTGTTAAACAAGAAAGGTGCATTCTCAGAATGTAATAGATACAAACTGAGTGCCATATTTGCGATGTTTCTACACGAGTGATTAATTTTTCAGCTTCAATCACTGCATCATCACTTTGCTCTGCCTCTTGATCTAAGCAAAGTTTGGTAACAAAAATTTTGGCTCCGCCTAGTGCTACTTGCAGAAGCTCGTGCTGGATTTTATTTGCTACTAACTCATATTTTTCTAAATCTAAGGCAACTGCTGCTAAATTGTCTCCTTGGAAGAATCGATTTGCAATATTGGCTAATAAATTATAACCAGCATATTGAATTTCTCCAGACTCCAATCCTGCTAGAAAGCTCTCATAATTTATATATGCTGCACCTGTTATTGGTTTTGCCCAAGGCTGAATAAAAACTCCAAACATTAATCCAGCTTGACACCTCTGAGATTTACTATTGAGTTTGTAACTTAGTTGCATAGCTAAATCTCCCAATTCATAAGCCCTTTGATACTGCCCTTGGAATGCTAGAAGTAGTCCACAGTTAGCATAAGCCTTGATTGATTCAGGAATATTTCCATGTTTAATTGATAGGCAAGCTGCTCTTAGAGAGATAAAACTGTAAAGTTCAATACTGGAAGTTGCATACAGGGCTGCATCTAGAGAAATTAGCAATTTAATCGTTGCTTGAATAAATTGTTCAACTGTTGTCGGTAAATCTAATAGTGAGGAAATAGAGCGTGCTGTCAAACTCTGGTTAAGAGAAGCAAACTCTGACTCAACTAGCTTAGTTAAGTTGTTGGTATCAATCTCAATCCCCAGGTTTTTTAATCCTATCAAACCTGCCTGGATTGCTTCTTCATATTTACCTTGTACACTAAATTGAGCGACTTGAATACGATAAAAATCTGCCTGCTCTATAGGAGAAGTAACTTGTTGTAAAGCAATGGCAATAGTCTGTTCCAATTCCTTATAGTTGGAATTACTTAATTGAGCCTCTGCTAAGTGATGGTGAAAGTTTAAATTCAAGTTATATTGATTCACCCAGGCATCTTTTTCTAGTAAATTAATACCTGTTTCTAGATACTCAATTGCAGCTTGATAAGCTGTAGCAGATGTAGCTTTTTTACCAGCAGCTAAGTTGAGTTCTGCTAGCTTCTCTTGCTCCCTTTTGTCATTAATCAGAGATTTCCCAAAATTCAGATGGTTGACAATATCAAAAAGTCTCTCCTCTTGTTCTGTTTGGGAAAGTTTTGTTAGTAGAAGTTTACCAATATGGTAATGGGTAGCTGGTTTTTGATTGTCAGAAATTAATGAGTAGGCAGCTTGTTGCACCCTGTCATGCAAAAACCGATAATTAACTGAAATATTTTCAATATTTTGTTCTTGTTGTTCTCCCTGAAAAAACTTATAGGTTTGAGTTTCCGGAATCACAAAACCTTCTTGTAAAGCTCCCCATAAATCTGTTGCCACTTCCTCTTGAGATTTTTCACACACTACCGTCAACATTACTAAGTCAAAACGATTCCCTATACAAGCTGCTAACTTCAGCATATTTTGAGTGACATCTGGTAGTTTTCGTAAACGCCCTACCATAAATTCCACCACATCATCCGTCAGAGCTAACTGCCTGATATGAGTTAAATCGCATTCCCAATACCCATTTTCTCTATTGATTTTTATCAAGTTTTCTTCATACAAACCTTGCAAAAATTGAGTGGTAAAAAATGGATTTCCTCTAGTTTTTTGATACACTAATTCAGATAAAGGTGTAGCAATTTCTGTTGAACATAATAATGTATCAGCTACTAATTGTGTCACATCTTTTTTATCTAAAGGATTCAGAGTAATAGTATTAATATTTGCATCTTGTTTTTGCATTTCATCCAGAGTCAACATTAATGAATGAGCTGGAAAAACCTCATTATCTCGATAAGCTCCTAATACTAATAAATATCCTGTTTCTGATTCATTGATTAACACTTTAAGTAACTTCAATGAAGCTGAATCTCCCCACTGTAAATCATCTAAAAATATAACTAAGGGATGGTATTTAGTGGTTAGAATACTAACGAATTTACTAAATAGTAGATTGAAGCGATTTTGTACGGCACTACCAGACAGTTCCGGAGCTGGTGGTTGTTTACCAATAATAAATTCTAATTCGGGAATTACATCAATCAAAACCTGACCATTTTCTCCCACAACTTCCAGAATCTTGGTCTTCCAATTAGCTAAATTTGTATCAGATTCTCCTAATAATTGATTAATCAAATCTCGGAAAGCTGACACAAAAGCACTAAAGGGTATATTGCGATTAAATTGGTCAAACTTGCCTTTGATAAAATAACCCCTTTGTCGAACTATAGGTTTATGAACTTCATTAATCACAGCAGTTTTGCCAATCCCTGAAAATCCTGCCACTAAAAGAAGACGCGGAGATGGGGAGACGCGGAGACGCGGAGAGGGTGGGGAGGTGTGGGAAGTGTGGGAAGTATTACCTCTGACTTCTGACTTCTGACTTCTGACTTCAGTGGGTTGGGGGGGATTACTAACTCTATCAAAAGCATCTAATAAGGTTTGTACTTCGGTTTCCCGTCCATAGAGTTTTTCCGGAATCAGGAAGCGATCGCACAAGTCCCTTTCTCCCAACTCAAACGATGTAATTTTCCCTGTAGTTTCTAACTGTTGTAGACATTTCTCTAAATCATATTTCAATCCCAAAGCACTTTGATAACGGTCTTCCGCATTCTTACTCATCAACTTGATAACTATTTCCTGCAAGACTTCCGGAATTTCGATGTTGACTGGAAACTGAACTGTTTGGGTAATATGGCAATATACCAATTTCATCGGATCAGTAGTAGTAAAAGGTAATTCTCCCGTTAAGAGTTTAAAGAAGGTTACTCCCAGAGAATAGAAATCAGTACGATAGTCAATACCTCGGTTCATGCGTCCGGTTTGTTCGGGGGAAATGTAACCAAGAGTTCCTTCTAAAATATTGGGGTTGAGCAGTTGTTGTTGTTCAGTAGGTAGTAAACTGGAAATGCTGAAGTCAATGAGTTGGACTTGTTTAGTTTCCGGATGAATGAGAATATTAGTGGGTTTTATGTCTTTGTGGATGATGCGTTTCTGGATGAGATAGTGGAGAACTTCTGCTAGTTGGATGGCGATGTTGAGGAAATTGTTGAGGTTTTGTTCTGATTTTGGCCAATAATCAGACAGAGCGATCGCTCCTGAATCTGGCATAATGAGAGCATAGCCATTATTCAAGCGTTCCAAAGCTAGAGGTTTGACAATGGCCGGATGTTCCAGATGACGGGTAATAATATATTGGTTGCGGAATTGGACTAATTCAGAGAAATTGGGGTGAGGATTTTGTAAAACTTTGATAATTACTGATTTTTTGTCCCAGTTTCGTTGGCAACGATAGACTAAAGTGCGTGTTCCTTGGTATAAGTTTTCGCTGAGGTAGTAGTTGGGAAGGTTAAGGGTAATATTGTTGTTCATAGTTTTCCGATTTGGCTTGGGTAAATCTCCAGTTTTTGGTATAGCGCGTAGCGCTAGGGAATAGGGAATAGGGAATAGGGAACAATAGAATATCAACAGGGAACAGTCAGGAATACCTAAGAGCCAGAAAAAAACTTAAATTTCCTGTAGATATTCACCTTTGGGTTTACACGCTCCGATACCAGCGGACATGATATAACTTATCTTCTCCACAGGCTTAAATTCGCTCTTGATTCAAGCTACTGATACACATAGTTTTTCAGGTTGATAGCAGCATTTCCGTTTGTCATGCTCCGCAAACAAATCTCTATCAGTTTCAAAACCGCATTCACTATATTTGCTAACGCAAAGCTGCGCTAACATAAGTTCTCAAATGTAACGGCATTTTCTGTTGATGTCCACAGTTTGAACATATTTGAGAACTTGGATAATATCTATCCGCTATGACTAATTCACTGCCGTACCATTCACATTTGTATGTAATATCATGTCCGGTAGCATCGGAGCGTGTATAAAATAAAGGTGACACTCTTGAGAAAACCTTCTGCCTCCTGCCTCCTGCCTCCTGCCTCCTGCCTCCTGCCTTCCTTAATATTCAGTAATCCCACAGCATAAATTAGGTTAGCGAGACCTTCTAGGTTTACTCCCTCTCATACCACCCCAGCCAAATGTTAAATAACAACTTGCCAATAATAGACTACCAAGACCTGTTTTGATGGTAGACTTGAAGACTCCCAGTTGTGACCTTTGTTCCGCTTCTAGCCTTTTGGCTTCTATTTGTTTTGTTAGTTCATCCTTAATCGCTTTTGTTTGAGCTTCGAGAGCTGCCGGGTTATTTTTAAACTTCTCGAAAGTTTCTAACTGATCTTCTGTAAGCTCCACGTCCCCAACAAAGTCTTCTATTCGTTGGTTACTTTTTAGTAAATTTGTAATTTGAGCTTGTTGTTGTGAAAGACGTTCTTCTAACTGTTTCTGGGCATCAACAGCATCTTGATTGACCTTTTCAATAGCTTGGTTGCTACCTGCAAGAGCACTGGTAATATGTAGGGGAATTAATAGTAGAAAAATAATTCCTAAAAATAAGGATACTAGACAAACCCAGAATTTTAAATTATTCCAGCCAATTTGTGGTTGTGCTTTTGATACACCAACTATATCTTCAAAGCCATAAGCAGCAAACATTAGTGCTATTCCTAGGATTGGTAAAATGCCTTGATTTACTAGCTGGGTTGTAAAATTTAATCGCCATTCTATATCTCCTAAGTTGAGAGGAAACAATAGTAGAATGTAGTTGATTAGGGTGAAGATTATTAATATTAGCCCTGCCAGTTTGATAAATTGGGCCGCTTGAATGGATATTGGATTGGTGTTAGTTCCTTTCATGGTTAATTTTACTGACTTATAGTAGTTACTTGCTTTTTAATTTGTCCTAACTATCATCAAAGATAGAGACATTATTAATCTAGTATTTCATTTTTCTAACACTAATACCAAATCCAGCAATCATACATCACGTTTTTCGCCCTTCCTCTCTAATATCATGTCCGGATAATTAGTTATAAAAAAACTTTCTCCTTCTTCTCCTGTTGTTATTCTTTCTTCCCTCTTTCCTCCTGATTCTTGACTCCTGACTCCTCCGTAGTTATTTATAAATAATATCATGTCCGGTAGCATCGGAGCGTGTATAAAATTAAGGTGACACTCTTGAGAAAACCTTCTGCCTCCTGCCTCCTGCCTTCTGCCTTACCTCCTCCAAAGTGTAAATATTCAACCGGACATGATATAACTGTTTAACCGGACATGATATAACCCTTTTTTATTATTCCTTCTGCCTTCTGCCTTGCCTTGATCATAAAGGTTCTTTCGATCGCCGGATTTATTATAACTTCACGAAATAATCAGACATTCATCCTTTGACTAGGAAGTTATCAATAAAGTTTCAGTATACGGAATTCTACTTAGTAAATAGGCTTTCAATCTTTGCTGTATCTTCACATTTATTCTATTGACGATACCTGGAATTAGAGTTAATATATAAGTTAGAGTGTAAAAAGCTTAAGCTTAAGTGGTGTCAAGAAAATAAAACAGTTAAAAGCTGCTTACATCCTTTGTTGAATAACAATCTTGAGTATTGTTAAGCAAAATTCAATTTATTCTAACTAGGCAAGGCTAGTATATTTTTTTACTTATATACTCCATATCCTTAAGTAATAAAACTGATACTATAGATATTCCAAATTAATTGGAAAGCAAAAAAATAATTATTTTATTTTAGGAGAGAATTAATTATGAAAAGGTTAGTAACTGCGATCGCTGGATTATCTGTTTTAGCTGCGGGTATCCTCACACCTACTTCAGCAGAAGCTGTATTTTTTGGCTATGAGCATAATAAGAAGGATTTAAAGAGTATTGTCCTTGATGATCCTAATTCTGACGATCTCCAGCTTGGTGAGAACCAAAGAAATTTTCTTGAGGCAATGGCTATAATTATACCAAAAACGAATTCAGCTACACTCCTTAAAAAACCTAACAAACTCAATAAATTGTATAAAGGAAACGTAAAAAAATATGACCCTGATAAAAAACAAGGTAAGTTAGGCATCTACTCAAAAAATGGTTGTAGCGTTGATGCCGGTTGTGCTATCAAAGCTATTGGTCTGGTAAATGGACTCAAGTGTGCAGGTTCTGTTGGCGACTTAACCGATCCTCAAGATTGGGCTGGATGTATCCAAGAGGTTGATTATGACGCTTATGTGGCAGCAAGTAATTGTACTTTTGGAAATTGTCCTGCATTTGCAACTCTTCCCAACCAGAAAGTTGTCGCTTGCAACAATGGTGTAAATTCTGTTCTGGCAGGCAAGAGTTATTTAAATCTCCCTTCAACATTAGCATCACAGAAAAACGAGTTACAAATCACTTGGTTATCTCAAGGATAAAATCAACAAACATAAGTCATCTGGTAATAAAATACCATCACTCCTCTAAAAAAAAGGGGAGTTTCGACTTAGTTAACAATTTGCGCAATTTATCGACATAATACGCTAGTTCTCACAGGCAAGTAGTAACGAGGGTGACGCTTTGTATCTTCTGCACTAATCCCTGCTATTCGCATTTCTGGCAGTCTATCTATATAGACATAGACGTAGACCTATCCTGAAATCCCGCTTCCTACTAGGTAGGGCATAGTAAGGGTTTGAGGACTTTTTTAGTTATGTTAATTGACAAAGACTTAAATGTAAGTATAGAGTGTAGAGATGCGGTTGGCTTGACCGTTTCGGCTGTCGCCGACATGAAAATGCCTGTGGATGAGTAACCGCCGACGGCCTCAGTAGAAGCAGGAAGTAAACATCAATTTGTCGCATCGATGTGACGCTTTGTATCAGTTTTATGAAGCAGTTTTTTTGTATTGTTGCATAATTCATGTTTGTTCAATAATTAGGGCTTGCTGAAAAAGTCTTTTTGCTGGGGTAGGAGACAGGAAACAGGAGAAATGGCTTGGGAGCGAGGAAGTAGGAGTAAGAATTGTCCCAAGATTGTTCTGCCATAATCATCCCAAAATACTAGCATGCATGAGCTTTTTCTACCGAAAAGCTTACACTTTTTTCGACCAAAAAAGGCTCAAACCAATATCAGTCAATACGCGCGAGAATTAATCAGCAAGCCCTAATTAGGGCAGTTTACAGCAGATTTCGAGCAAATGATATCATGTCCGGTAGCATCGGAGCGTGTATAAAATTAAGGTGACAATGAAAGAAAACCTTCTGCCTCCTGCCTCCTGCCTCCTGCCTTCCTTCCACCAAAGTCTAATTATTCAACCGGACATGATATGATGTACGGGATAAATGATGAAAACATTATAGTGCGGGCATCTTGCCCGCGATAGGTTTACCTCATAGAGTCGCAAAGTGCTGTAGCAGTTGATGAGGTACAAAATTTTTAGATTTTAGACAACAGGCAACAGGGAGTCATATAATGTCCGGTTGAATAGTTACACTTTTGAGGAAGGCAGGAAGCAGAAGGAAAGAAAAGTTCAAAGGGAAAGGGAGAAGGTTTTTTTATTACTTAGAGCTTGCGCTCATAAATTTGTAATCAATACCTGTAAAGGCTTGCAGGGTTAAATATTGCTGAGGGGGCGCCTGGTTTTTGGCTGTTGTAGTCTCAAAATGCTAATATTTTTCCCCTTACTATCAGAAAATTTGGCCGTAGTAGATGCTCTAAACTGTTCCCTGTTCCCTATCATCACCATAAGACTTTTTCAGCAAACCCTACTTATCATATCGTCATTCTCTGATTAAGTTAATGCTCTGACAGAAACTCAAACAAAAAAATAAGGGAGTCTCATTGACTCCCAACTTTCATGCTCACAAAAACAGAGAAGCTATTCTGAATGCTTTACTTTTGAGACTTGCGCTTAGTAGCAGCAAGCAAACCACCGATAGCCATTAGACCTAATACAGTAGAAGGTTCAGGTATACTTTCACCTAGAATACCACTTCCTGAACCTGGTTTAATTTCAAAATCATAGAGACCTTCATGAGATCTTTCAGAATCATCGTCAAATACTGTAGCTAGTCTGTCTGGTCCACCAATCTTATAAAGAAAGTGCTCCTTACCATTAACCTCAGCTATAATCAGTTCACTTAAGTTTACGCCTGAGCTATGATTGTTATGGCCTGCAAGTGTGAAGAATAAATTACCCTCATCATCTTTGCTCACAGAAGCAACATTAGGATCGCTGAATTGCTGATAGCCCTTCTGTAGTGTGAAACCTGTCAAAGCCTGGAAATAATTAGTAACACCAAATGTTGCGTTTATATAGTTTTGAAACCCACTTGTGCTATCGTTCCAAGCTTCATTAAACCAATCAGCTCCATATTTTCCCCAGTCATCACGAGTGAAGCTACGGAATGTTACGTCTGAACCGTCATCAAACAAGACTTCCAAAGTTGTAGGGTTTAAAACACTTACAGCACCAGAATTGCCTAGCTGACCAGATAATTCGACATTACCATAACCATTAAGAGCCTCAAGTGCAGTACCAACACCAGGGTCTAAGTCACCTTGAACTTGATCGTATCCATATATTACATGATCTCCAGTTACTGTAGCGCCTGTAAGGCTTACTGCCATTGCTGGAGCGCCTAATACTGCACTCATACCAGCGACAATGGAAGCACCTGCTAAAAATTTCTTTACTAATACTGTCATAATTTTTGTTTCCTTTATTTTATGTGTGTGTTGTAATAGTTAGCTAGATTGAAAAATATATAGTGACTGGTAAAATTGAAATTTATCTATTATGTTTATTCAAGCATAAGTAACAAGATTTTATGTGTGTTTCAAATCACTTAAACTGATGATTCTTGTTCACTTTATTTGTATAACAATGCACCTTTAGTTATCTTTGATCTTGTTTGCCAGTTATCTAAGTTTTTTCCTTTCTATTCTCCTCTATTATAAGCAGTTTTATCGCCGAATGTCTATATTTCTAGACTGTTTTTATATGAAGTTTTAGTAAAAATTAGTATTCAAAAAAGCTACTAAAAAACACTTATGTATTTCTACGTAAATCACGATTAATACAAAAATGACACTCCATATAATCAATTAATTACTTCTATTAAATAATCATTTTTCCCTATTTAAAAAAACTCAAAAATCAAAGCTAGTGTTTCTCCAGAATATTATCAGGAAAAACTCACTATGACGTAAGCATTCAGCCGTCAGCAATCAGCTATTGCTTTTAGTTTTAGATAAAAGCTTTACTAAAAAGTCTATATTCATTAAAACTCTCTCATGACAGCTAATAGCTGAATGCTTACCTATGACTAACCTTAAAATTAATTTAACGCAACTATTGCATTAACAGCAGCACAAAACATTATTTCTGTAAAAATACTGAGATCTTCTCCACAGCCCTTGACAAAATCTCAGAGTTATGAACCAAAGCAAACCTCACATATCCCTCTCCAGCCTTACCAAAACCAGCTCCTGGGGCTACTGCTACCCCAGTATTTTTTACTAAGTCCACACAGAACCCCACAGAATTCTTAGTCCATGGTTCCGGTAGTTTAGCCCAAACATACATAGTGGCCGATGGAGTGGGCACAGGCCAACCAATTTGATGCAATGCGCCAACAAATACATCCCGACGTTGGCGAAAAATGTCCACAGTTTCTCTAACTACCTCTTGAGGGCCAGTTAAAGCCGCGATCGCTCCATTGAGAATACCCTGATACTGGTTAAAATCAATACAAGCCTTTACTTGTCGCAAAGCTTGAATTAATTCAGCATTACCAATGGCATAACCTACTCGGAAACCGCCCATACTATAAGATTTTGACATAGTAAAAAATTCTATGGAAACACTTTTTTCTGGGTCTGCTTGAAAAATAGAAGGAGCGATAGATTGTTTTTCGGGTGCTTGAGAAAAGGTATCAAAAACAAAGTCTAAATATGGAGCATCGTGAACTAAGACTAAATTATGTTTTTGGCAAAAAGTAACAGCTTCTTGGAGAAAAGATAAAGGAGCGATCGCTGTTGTTGGATTATGAGGATAACTCAAAATCATCATTTTTGCCTGAGATAAAACAGCTTGAGGTATATCTGCTAAAACAGGCAAAAATCCATTTTCTGCTAATAAAGGCATTGGGTAAACTTGACCCCCTGCTAAAAACACCCCACCACTATGAGAAGGATAACAAGGGTTTTGCAGTAAAGCAAAATCACCAGGATTAAGTATAGCCAGGGGTAAATGAGCCGTACCTTCCTGGGAACCAATTAGTGGTAAAACTTCAGTTTCTGAGTCAACTGGAATGTCAAATTTATCGGTATACCACTGAGCTGCTGCCTGCCGAAAAGCTTGAGTGCTAGAAAATAATGAATAACCATGAGTAGTAGAGTCTGACAAAGATTGAGCGATCGCTTCTAGGGCGTGGGAAGGCGCTGGTAAGTCAGAAGACCCCAGAGACAAATCTATCAAATCTTGCCCTGCTGCTTTTGCCAATGCTTTTGCCCTGTCCATATCGGCAAATACGTTAAAGCTTAGGGGAGCTAGACGTTGTGATAATTGCATTTTGATTCCACCTCTGAATTGCACTTGTGTATTTCTTATCTACTTTACTTTTGCCAAATATTTGTCAATTTGTCCCAAGTAACTATATGGGATATTCTTGAGGGCTACTAAAAGCCAACATCATAATCGCTCGATTTGATCCTTGGTAGTTTACCGAAAAATTGGGTTTAAAGCCTCCCCCTTTTAGCCCCATCTATATTCCCATCAAGATTTTTATATTTGAATTAAGCGATCGCTCTAAGTTTATCCACCAATTTCTGAACTACATTTATATTACATTGTAATATTGCGACATACGCATTAGTAGAACAAAGAATCTAAATTAAGCGATCGCTCTAAGTTTATCCACCAATTTCTGAACTACATTTATATTACATTGTAATATTGCGACATACGCATTAGTAGAACAAAGAATCTAAATTAAGCGATCGCTCTAGGTTTATCCACCAATTTCTGAACTACATTTATATTACATTGTAATATTGCGACATACGCATTAGTAGAACAAAGAATCTAAATTAAGCGATCGCTCTAGGTTTATCCACCAATTTCCGAACTACATTTATATTACATTGTAATATTGCAACATACGCATTAGTAGAAGAAGGAATCTAAATTAAGCGATCGCTCTAAGTTTATCCACCAATTTCCGAACTACATTTATATTACATTGTATTATTGCGACATACGCATTAGTAGAAGAAGGAATCTAAATTAAGCGATCGCTCTAGGTTTATCCACCAATTTCCGAACTACATTTATATTACATTGTAATATTGCAACATACGCATTAGTAGAAGAAGGAATCTAAATTAAGCGATCGCTCTATGTTTCTCTACCAATTTCCGAGCTACATTTATATTACATTGTATTATTGCGATATACGCATTAGTAGAAGAAGGAATCTGAATTAAGCGATCGCTCTATGTTTCTCTACCAATTTCCGAGCTACATTTATATTACATTGTATTATTGCGATATACGCATTAGTAGAAGAAGGAATCTAAATTAAGCGATCGCTCCATTATCTCAAGCAATCTCCGAGCTACATTTATATTACATTGTATTATTGCGACATACGCATTAGTAGAAAAAAGGTATGTTAACTATGAGGAGAACCCAATTTGGTATATTTACATTTACTCGCATCAAAATTTGAAACTCATAGAGTTGTACATGGGATAGAGGGAATAATTCATCAAGACTTCCATGAACTCCATCCTCTATCTCCCCTCTATACCTATTTGCGTAGTGCTATACTGATTTATATCATGTTCGGTTAAATACTTATAATATCTGTGGATCGAAGGCAGGAGGCAGGAGGCAGCTATGCTGAAGGGAAAGAGCAAGGTTAGATCGCAGTTGGTTTTTTATAACTGATTATCCGAACATGATATTAGTACAAGATGTGATACCAATTCACTTTAAAGATGTCATTTCAGTTATCAGTTAGCCTCCTCCGGAGGAGCTACGCTATCAGTACCTCTGCCTGTTTGCGCAGCATGATCTAGGAAAGTAAAGTGAATTGAAATGACGATCGACAGTTTCAAAGAGGTAAAAATTAATGAAAGCAAATTATTCTCTTTCCCACTCTCTAATTGCTATTGATACTGAAGCAACACTCGACTTAATTCTTAATTTCAACGCTGAGGAGCAAGTCCAAACATCTAACCGTCGTTCATTAAACTTGAGTTTAGTTATCGATCGCTCTGGTTCAATGGGCGGCAAACCTCTACGTTATGCAATTAAGGCTGCTCAAAAGTTAGTTGAGTCCCTCAACCCTGATGATATTGTCTCTGTTGTTATCTATGATGATACTCCAGAAACGATATTACCCCCACAGACAGCAGCAGACAAAGCAAAAATTTCTACTCAAATAAATCGAATTAGAGCTGGAGGTTGTACGAACCTGAGTGGTGGTTGGTTGATGGGTTGCGAATGCGTTAAATCTCAACAAACTGAGGAACGACTGAATCGCGTCCTTCTGCTTACCGATGGCCAAGCTAACATGGGAATTACTAACCCTCAAGCTTTGACAAAAACTGCTAAACAACAAGCTGAACAGGGAATTATCACGACAACTTTAGGTTTTGGCACTAACTTTAATGAAGACTTGCTGATCGATATAGCAGATGCTGCTGGCGGAAATTTTTATTTTATTCAATCTCCAGATGATGCAGTTGATGTTTATCGCATCGAGTTAGAAAGTTTGACTTCTGTTGTGGCAGAAAATCTCACAGTAACTATACGTCCAGAAGCATCAGTGCAGATTTCTGAAGTGTTGAATAAGTATCAGTCAACTACTCAGGGAAAAGCATCGGAAATTTTATTAGGAGATGTCTATCAAATTGAAGCGAAACAGTTAGCTCTACAACTATTAATTCCTCCGCAAAAAAATCCCGGTCTTTTAACTATTGCGACTATAGAATATCAGTATCAAACGAACATTGATGACAATATTCAACAGATATCGGGACAAGTTCCCATTACAATAACAGTGGGTTCTGCTGAAGAAGCAAGTCGCACTGAAGCAGATATGTCGATACTCGAACAGACAAGTCAACTGAGAATAGCTCGCCTGAAAAATGAAGCGATCGCTATGGCAGATCGAGGACAGTACAAAGAAGCTGCGGAAGTATTACGTTCTCAGGTGGACGAACTCAAGAGTAAATTATTAAATGAAATATTTGAAGTAGCTGAGGAAATTGCCCAATTAGAATATTATGCTCAACGCATTGAAAACCGCAAACTAGATAGTGCCAGTCGCAAAGAAATGCGGGACCAATCATATCAAAGTCTGAACCGGAGTCGCGATGATTTGAAATTACGGGGTTCTACTGCTGGAAATGCAGATAGTTTGGAAGCGGTTTCTACTACTGAGAGTGGTGTTTTAGTCAAGTGTTTTCGAGAAGGTGGAAAGCTACGAGTGCGTGTAATTTCAGAAGGGTATAATTCGGAATTTAATGTTCAGTTTCCTCGTGGAATTCGTCAAGAAGGAGTTACCTATGTTGTAGATGAGATTAAACTTTCAGCTAATGGTAGTTTTTACCGTGTTAGTGGGAAGATTCGTCGCTTAGTTGAACCCGGTAAAGAAAAAGCAGCTACTACTGAAAAGGCTAAATCTCAAAAGTTGGCAGCAGCTAAAGCAACTGGAGGATGGGAAGATTTGGAAACTGTTGATACTGTAGTTGATGGAGTTTTAATTCAGTGTATTAAGGAAAAAAGTAAGCTCAGAGCAAGAGTAGTTTCGGATGGATATAATCCCGATTTTAATATTCGTTTTCCCCGTAATATTCGGGCTGAAGGAATATTATATGTGGTTGATGAAGTACGACAATCTGCTGATGGTAAATCTTACATCAGTTATGGAAAAATTCGTCGGTTATTGCAATAGACATTTGCGAAAAAGAATAGAATTTTTGTAGAAGTAGGCAACAGGCAACAGGCAACAGGCAACAGGCAAGAAAATTTATGAAAAAGACACAAAAATCATCTATATGTGTGTAAGCATTCAGCTCTTAGCACTCAGCTATCAGCAAATAATGAATAATTCCTTCTAAGGTTAAAAGACCTTACTTTGGCAGTAACTTTTAATTCTTTCTCAATTTCTAAATTGCTTTTATGCAGACCCAAAATTAATAGCTTAATAGCTGATAGCTAATAGCTGACGGCTGAATGCTTACATATGTGTAATTTCTACCAGATGTCTAATAGACATCTCCAATAATAAAAAATAAAATCAATTATTACGTAAGCATTCAGCTAGCTCGCTGTCAGCTATCAGCAACAAGACTCTCTCATATAGGACAGTGTTTAAATTAACAACTGACTTTCAGGGCAAGGAAGCAAAATTTTGTAGTAAGACAATTAATAAAGCTTTTATCCTAAACTAAAAGCAATAGCTGAGAGCTGATGGCTGACCGCTAAATGCTTACATTATTACACAGAAATTATCAATTATTTCCCTCTACTACCTATTGCCTACTCCCTCTTTTCTGGAGATGTCTAATAATAATGATAGTGTTTTTTAAACTTTTTCTACAAAATATTACAAAATATATTGTCAGATTAAAAGAATAGAATTTTTGCAGAAGTAGGCAACAGGAAACAGGGAATAGGGAACAGGCTAGAAAATTTCTGAAAAAGACACAAAAAATAATCAATATTTGTAATTTCCACCAGATATCTAATAATAATTAGAGTGCTTTATTTAAAATTTTCCTACAAAATATTACAAAATATATTGTCAGATTAAATGATAATATTTAGATAACTATAACGTAACGGAAACAAGCTTGGACAAACACTAACTTCAAAAAAAATTAGTGCTTGAGAGGTTGTCTGAGAAGTCCCATTTGCTACATCCAAGCCCCCTAAATCCCGCAATTTTGGGGGACTAGAGCAAGCAAATTGACTCTTGTTCCCCCCAAAGTTGGGGGGCTAGGGGGGCAAAATTCAGTATCAAAAAACTTTTCAGATATCCTCTGAAACCTAAACTAATCCGATACATAATCCCAATTGATTTACCACACTTTGTCAAAAAAATGGTCGCACAAATACCTAATAGTAACTATGAAACTCGAACCCAAGAAATAGCAAAACAACTCTTGGCAGCAACTCAAGAAAAAAACCGTTCCTGGTTAGGCCAACTGCAAAATCAAATGCGGTGGGATGATAAACTCCTAGACTGGGCAATGGCAAACCCTGGTTTGCGAGTACAACTATTTCGCTTTATTGACTGTTTGCCAGCATTACACAGTAAACCAGAAATAGCTGCTCACCTCCAAGAATACCTGACTACCGAAGAAGTTGAATTGCCAGAAGCTCTCAAAAAACTGCTCAACTTCGCCAACCCAGACTCAGTTCCAGGCCAACTGGCAGCCACCACCGTTGCACCCGCAGTTGAAACCCTCGCCCATAAATACATTGCTGGGGAAAACATCAAACAAATAATCAAAACTCTAGAAAAACTACGGAAAGAAAAAATGTGCTTCACCGTAGACTTACTAGGAGAGGCAGTAATTACTGAAACTGAAGCACAATCGTATTTAGACCGTTATCTAGAACTGATAACCCAACTCACCCAAGCTGCTAAAAGTTGGTCGTCAGTACCTCAGATAGACGAAGCAGAAGGCGAACAGTTACCACGAGTGCAAGTCTCTGTAAAGCTCACAGCATTCTATTCCCAGTTTGACCCCCTAGATGCTAGGGGCAGTCAGGAACGAGTGAGTGGACGCATCCGTACTCTACTCCGACGTGCCAAAGAACTAGGTGTGGCAGTTCACTTTGATATGGAACAATATAGCTACAAAGACCTAACTATAGCTATCCTCAAAGAGCTGTTGATGGAGGAAGAGTTCTGCAAACGCACTGACATCGGCGTTACTATTCAAGCATATCTGCGGGATAGCGGAAAAGACTTGCAAGGAATTATTGACTGGGCAAAACTCCGGGGTTATCCCGTTACTGTTCGACTGGTGAAAGGTGCATATTGGGACCAAGAAAGCATCACAGCTCTACAACACGACTGGCCACAACCAGTTTTCAACGATAAACCAGAAACCGATGCCAATTTTGAAAAGCTGACTCAGATGATGTTGGAAAATCATCAATATATCTATTCAGCTATCGGTAGTCATAACGTTCGTTCTCAGGCAAGAGCGATCGCCATTGCCAAAGAATTAAAAGTACCCCAACGTTGCTTCGAGATGCAAGTTCTCTACGGTATGGGCGACCAAATCGCCAAAGCATTAGTGGACAAAGGTTATCGCATCCGAGTTTACTGTCCCTACGGCGATCTACTACCAGGAATGGCATATTTAATTCGTCGCCTCCTGGAAAATACAGCGAACAGTTCATTCCTCAGACAAAGTTCAGAAAATGTTCCTGTTGAAGAATTGTTAGCGCCTCCCACTACTAATGGCAAAACAACAATTCACGATATTGTTAAACCTGTTTTTCCCAATGCTGCTGATAGCGACTATGCTGATGCTGCTCAACGACAAGAAGCTTATAATGGTATTGCTCAAGTACGACTACAGTTAGGCAAAACATATCTCCCGTTGATCGACGGCGAATATATACAGACTGAGCAAATAGTAGATTCTGTTAACCCATCAAACCCGAAAGAGGTAGTCGGGAAAATTGGTTTAATGTCTGTAGAACAAGCAGAACAAGCAATTCAAGCAGCTAAAGCAGCATTTCCTAGTTGGCGGAAAACACCAGTTACAGAGCGAGCGGGGATATTGCGAAAAGCAGCGGACTTAATGGAAAAACGCCGTCATGAACTTTCAGGGTGGATGGTATTAGAAGTTGGGAAACCCCTTAACCAATGTAATGCCGAAGTTTCTGAAGCAATTGATTTTTGTCGCTACTATGCTGATGAAATGGAAAGGTTAGACAAAGGTTATAAATATGATGTAGCTGGAGAAACAGACCGTTATTATTATCAACCTCGTGGTATTTCTTTGGTGATTTCGCCTTGGAATTTTCCTTTAGCTATTCCTACAGGAATGACTGTTTCATCTTTGGTAACTGGAAACTGTACTTTGTTGAAACCAGCAGAAGTTTCATCAGTTATTGCTTCCAAGATTGCTGAAATATTAGTAGAAGCTGGTTTTCCCAAGGGAGTATTTCAATTTGTGCCAGGAAAAGGTTCGACGGTGGGTGATTTTATGGTGAAACATCCAGATGTTAATAGTATTACTTTTACTGGTTCTCAGGAAGTCGGTTGTCAAATTTATGCTGAGGCTGCAATTTTACGCCCTGGGCAAAAACATTTGAAGCGGGTTATTGCTGAGATGGGTGGTAAGAATGCGATTATTGTTGATGAGAGTGCAGATTTAGATCAAGCAGTTGCTGGTGTGGTGTATTCTGCTTTTGGTTATAGCGGACAAAAATGTTCTGCTTGTTCCCGGGTTGTGGTTTTGGCACCAATTTATGACGCTTTTGTGAATCGTTTGGTGGAGGCTACGCGATCGCTCAATATTGGAGATGCGGAGAAACCAAGTACACAAGTGGGCCCGGTAATTGATGCTAAGGCACAAAAACGAATTAAGGAATATATTGAGCAAGGTAAGCAGGAGGCTACAGTTGTCCTGGAGATGGCAGCGCCAGATGATGGTTATTTTGTTGGCCCGGTGGTATTTAAGGATGTGTCACCCACGGCAACTATTGCTCAAGAGGAAATATTTGGTCCGGTGTTGGCGGTGATGAAAGCGCAAAGTTTTTCAGAAGCATTGGAAATTGCTAATGGTACAAATTTTGCTTTGACTGGTGGGTTGTATTCTCGTACTCCTTCTCATATTGAACAGGCAAAAGCAGAATTTGAAGTGGGGAATTTGTATATTAATCGTGGAATTACAGGAGCGATCGTTTCCCGGCAGCCATTTGGTGGGTTTAAGTTGTCTGGTGTGGGTTCAAAAGCAGGAGGACCTGATTATCTATTGCAATTTTTGGAACCGCGCACGATAACTGAGAATGTGCAACGGCAAGGTTTTGCTCCTATTGAGGGCGTGCAGTAAGGGAGTAGGGGAGTAGGGGAGTAGGGGAGTAGGGGAGTAGGGGAGTAGGGGAGATGATATCAAATCCGAGGGAATTGGGCATAAAAAAAATTCTCCAATCCTCATAACTAATAAACCTTTGTGATTCTTTTTCCTCCTGACTCCTGAGTTCCCCTCCTGGCTCCCCTCCTGGGAGCAGGGCTGTTTCAAAGTATTGTAGATTAACGATTTAAGGAGAACAGGAGATGAGGGAATCGTGGAACAGTAAAACTTACCAAAATTTGCCAATTTTGAGCGCCAATAAGCGTCCCTTTTGCTCTGACTAAAATGGTGAAAAGTCAACTTAATATCATAAATTAAAAGCCTCCATCCCCGTGTCTCCGTGTCTCCGTGTCTCCGTGCCTATCGAGAATGAAACAGTCCTCCCCTCCTGGGAGGGGCGGGGGTGGGTTGACTCCTCCTGAGTTAACCAATCTATAACTGTTTTTAAGGGAAAAAAAAAGAAATAATATCATGTCCGGTTGAATAGTTACATTTTGGAGGAGGTAAGGCAGAAGGCAGGAGGCAGGAGGCAGAAGGAAAGAAAAGGTTAGAAGGGAAAAGGTTTTTTTATCACGCTATTATCCGGACATGGTATAATATCAAATCCGGTAGCATCGGTGTAATAAGATAGTGAATCAGAATTTCCTACGGAATGCTCCGCAAACAGCAATTCTGCAATCCAGAATTCAGAATTTAGAAGGGAAGAGAAGTCAGAATTCTTTCCGCTCTGGGTGAAGATGGAATATTTTTTTATACCGAATTAAACGGATTTGATATAATATCTCCTTATATTCAATTCCGTAACGGTTTTAACCAGAGGTAATTATCAATTATCCATTATCAATTAATGAACTCCCTACTACAGGATGGCAGAAATAACTAATATCATGTTCGGTTGAATACTTACACTTTGGAGGAAGGAAGACAGAAGGCAACCCACCCCTAACCCCTCCCAGGAGGGGGAGGCAGAAGGGAAGAAAGGCTTAAAAGGGATAAAGTTTTTTTATAACTGATTATCCGAACATGATATAACCAGTTACAAAACCCTAAAAGCCTTACCAATCAATACTTTTGACTTTTGACTTTTGACTTTTGAATTCCGCTGAATTTTGACTTCCGTGTAGCGGCACTACTGCCTCACTCCCCTACTCCTTCTTTTCCAGAGAGGTCTAATACTATATAGCCTTCTAATTCTAGTTTTTGCTTGGCTTCTTGAGTGAAAATAAAATCAACAAATTTTTGAGTAACAGAAGTAGGTTGAGAAGAAATAACTATCCCTATAGTTTGAGTCATTTTATATTTACCATTTTGTATATTAGCTTTGTTAGGGATGACATTATCAATATTGAGGCTCTGAATAGTAAATTCTTCTAGCTCTTGAGAATTAGCAACAAGACCAATACTATAGGGTGTAGTTGCTATAGATTTGATAACTTGATCGTCTTCTTGAAAAATGATTGCTTTTGGTGTGATTTGAAGATTTTCTCCTAAATGATGTTTTCGCAAAATTTGCTTTTCTGTTTCATCTTCTGGTATGTCTAATAATATTATTTCGGCATCAGGACCTCCTAATTCCTTCCAGTTATTAATAGTACCACTGTATATATCTTGAATTTGTTTGGTGCTGAGATTTTTAACTCCAGTTACCTTTTCATTAATAATCAAAAATTGGAGATTTCTTACTATAGGTATATATTTTATTTTGTCTGATGTTTCTGCTGCTGTCAGTTGTTTGCTGATAACTCCTATATCAATTAATCCATCTTTAACACCTCTAATACCACCACTACTTTGACTGCTTGGCATAAAAATAATTTCGATGGAGTCATCATTTTTAGCTTTTTCTAATATTTCTAAGATGGGATAACCTTCTGAGGAACCACCTACTTTGATTTTTTCCACAGGAGGATTTGGGGGGTCGTTTACAGTCTTACAACTGGTAATATTTGCAACAGTTAATAAAGCAATAAATACTATTAGTAATCTTTTCATTTCACAAAAAAAATCTCTTAAATAGATCGAAGTAATAAATCTTAATAATTATATCATATCTATCTATACTGATCAAATCTGATTCACATAAAGCGCCTTTCATATTGATAAACAACATCTTCACAATTAAAACCCTGTAGGGACGTTCCATGGAAGGTCCCTACTGTGGTCTACCGAAATAAAAACTGCTGTCAATTGCAACTTCAGTTATTAAATAATAATAATGATTCAGTAATGAATGTAGAGGATTATTGGCATTAATTCCAAATATATTATGCTTTTAAACCCTACTGCCTACTCCCAAGGAAATGTAGCAAAACTTTTGAGAAATGGTATTATACCAATTTGATAAATGTTTGCTACAAATAGCTAGGGTATTTCTTAGAATCCAGAATTCAGAATCCAGAATTCGTATGGGGATATATTTAATGCAATTCTTGATGTTTTAAGCTATCTTTTTCGTCAAATAGACTTTATTCAAAAGTTTATTTATGACTCTTATTATTCGTAACATTCTTTTTTCAAAATGGTATTATAATTCATTAGACATCTCCAGAAAAGAGGGAGTAGGGAACCTACCCCTCGCCCCTCCCCCTCCCAGGAGGGGAATAATTGATAATTTCTTTAGGATAATTGATTTTATTTTTTATTATTGGAGATGTCTATTAGTAGTGGAAAATTATTTGTATATAATTTTAGTTTTAAACCTGATCGAATGATCGGTTATATCATGTCCGGATAAGAGCGCAGTCAAAAAAACTTTCTCCTTTTCCTCATCTTAATTTCTTGCTTCTTGCTGGTTCTTTCTTCCCTCCTGACTTCCCCTCCCCTCCTGGGAGGGGCTAGGGGTGGGTTGACTCCTGACTCCTCCGTAATTTTATGTATAGAACCCATTTGATAACTATATAATTATGGTAGTCAAGTCTTTTCACGCATCAATTTTGAGGAAAAATCTGAAGAAGGAGTGTTGATTTTTTTGTATTATACCAATTTGAAAAAAGAATGCTAGTAAGCATTCAGCCGTCAGCCATCAGCCATCAGCTATTGCTTTTAGTTTAGGATAAAAGCAATATTTAATTGTCTTACTATAAAAGTTGACTCCCTTGCCCTTAAAGTCTATTTTAATTTAGACACTGTCCTTAAGGAGAGAGTCTTGTTGCTGATAGCTGACAGCTAATAGCTGAATGCTTACGAATGCTACAAAAAGGTAGACCTTTATCGGATATGCTTAAAAATAGCTAGTCTAGTTCATTTTAGATAATTATTTATATCGTTTTTCCCTTTTTATCAATATTTATCCCTTCTTCCTTCTTTCCTCTTCCTTCTTTTGTAGGGACGTTGCATGCAACGTCCCTACCATTTGTAACAAACATTTATCACGCTTGGTATTATTTCTCCCCACATCTTCCCTCTTCCCTCTTAACTTCTGTCTCCTGTCTCCTGTCTCCTGACTCCTAACTAAAAAACTTAATATTTATGAAGATACGGTTAGGGATTCTATAAGTAATCAACCGGAGATAATATTAATGCATAATTGATTTGGTTTAAATATTTTTTCTTACTAGCGATCGCCGGATTTGGTATTAGTAGAAGTTATTACTAATAATTTATTTAGATATAGCATTCTTATCTGAGATATGGAGATAAAGTGCTATACTACTAAATGTAAAAGTTGTGAAAAATGGGTGCATATCATATTTGCAAAAATACTTTTTTCCTATATATTCCCTGTTCCCTTTTCCCTGTTCCCTGTTCCCTAAAAGCAATAACTTTTTGGCTTTATTCACCCATTGAGATGCACCCTGAAAAATTTAATTATATTTATTTTTTCTTCTATCTAGCACTTATGTGAAAAATTTACGAATTAAATAGGACTGCGATAGACTACATCAATCAATTCTAAATAAAAAAAATGAGTAATACTAAAATTCAACTAATTTTGAAATTAAAAAAGATTTTCAGTAGACATTATTCAAATTTCCCTTTAAAACAAAAGATAAGTTTACCGTTTCTCTCGGTATTCTTAACAATATGGTTTATCGGAAACTTCGGTATTATTTATTACTTTTCTCAGGATATTGAACAAAGACAACTAAAAGAAGTAGAAGGCATTGCTGGATTAGTGATGCAAGAACTCGAAAGGCAAATGAATAAACTGTACTTAAATGCTAAATTATTAGTTGGTGGCACAACAATGTCTAAAGCATTAGAAACAGGGAATAAAACAGAAATTCTCAAAAAAATAATACCTTTAAAAGCAAGTTTATCCCTGGATATAGTTAAAGTAATAGATAAAAATGGTAACAGCATAATAGATTTACGCAACCCGACACTGAATCAAGTAAAAATATCAGATCGAGTAGTAATTTCACAAATAATTAATGGGGTAGCTTTTTCCAGCATGATTACAGGAAAAGAATTCAATAATTCTAGATCGATCTTAATAGGAGCTACACCAATTAAATCTAATCAAGGAGTTATTGGCGGTATTATTATCGGTACTGCTATCAATAATCAATTACTTGATGAAATATCTACAGAAACAAATAAATATATTGTTGCTTTTCAAAACAAAGAAATAATTGCTTCTAGTTTACCTGGAAATGAAAATTTTTTTTGGGATAAAATCCACGCAAAACACGATAAAAAATCAAATAAAATAAAAATTGACGACCAATTATACATAGTTAAAAATATCAACTTACTTGGGTTAGATGGTACAAAGTTAGAATTAACTGCCCTATCTCCTCTAGCAGATTTAGAAGAAACAAAACAAAAACTTGTGATGATAATTAGTTTATTTTCTTCACTAGGAGCAGGAATAGTTATTCTCGTAGGTTACTCACTATCAAATGTAATTGCAAGTCGAATTGCTACAGTGACTTCTGCTACGAAAAAATTAGCTGAAAGTGACTTAAAAATGCGACTTCCTGTCACTTATAACGATGAAATAGATAAATTAGCTGAAGGATTCAATTTCATGGCACAACAATTAGAAGAACGGGAGCTAAAAATAAAACTTAAAGTACAGAATTTAGAAGAAACTTTAGAAAAATTTGTAAGTACTGAAGAAACTTTAGATTGACATCCTCCCGACGCTGCCCTACGAGACAGCGCGGGATTCCCTAGCATCACTGTTAGAGGCTTTCTGTTTCTTAGCACCCGCCTTCCGATGGTGATGATAGGGAACAGGCAACAGTTTAGACTATCTGCTACGGCCAAATTTTCGACATTTTCAGGGATAAAGTACTAGCATTTTGAGACTACAACAGCCAAAAACCTTGCACCCCCTCAGCAATATTTAACCCTGGAAGCCTGAACTGGTATTGTATATATTTCAATCCAAAAATTGAGCAATTTTGGCTAATAGATTATCGGGTTTATGATCCAGATAATGACAAAAAAACGTGAGGAGCGATCATGTAGAAGAAATGATATTAAATGTGGTCTCTAAGAAAAAATTACCATTTATAACTGTATTAATGGATAGTTGGTATGCAACGCAAAGATTAATGGCACTGGTAGATAATATGCAAAAATTTTATTACTGTCCCTTAAAAATCAATCGTCTAGTAGATGATACTGGAGGTGTAGAAAAGTATAAAAAGATTGGAGAATTAACTTGGAATGAATCAGAAAAAATATCAGGTAAAATAATTAAAATAAAAGGAATTCCTTTGAGATAAAAAAGTTAAGCTCCATAGGGGCAACTGTTTCTATCAACAGAACAGAATATGTTGTTACTAATGACTTAAGTCAATCTTCGCATTTATGCTGTAGATATGAAGTCTCAAACCAGATGGAAGATTGAAGAATTTCACGCCAGAATTAAGCAATTAACAGGTATAGAATTTTGCCAGTGCCGTCTGGGCCAAATTCCAAAAAATCATATAGCCTGTGCTATGCTAGTCTGGAATTTTCTCAGTCATATTAGCAGAAAAGATAGGAAAAACTATTTATAAAGTCAAACATGAATTACTCTCAGATTACTTAATCCAAGAACTGAAGAAGCCCACAATAAAATTCAGGGCTATTTTGAGGTTATAGGTATTTTTGACTTTTGTTTTAACAATCATATCTGTTTTGTAGCGATCGCCTATTTTTAAGCGTTAGCGGAGCTTTGCGCCAGCAATCGCCTGAATTAGTAGACGCTATATATAGTGTCTTTGCGTAAGTCCTGATTTATAGCTATATTGACTATTTCCTCGAATGCTTTAGGGAGGCAACTTTTGTAGTAATATCATGTCCGGTTTAATAGTTAGACTTTGGAGGAATGAAGGCAGCTATCTCCTCTAAATTCCCCGTTTCTCCTGACTCCTGAGGACTGACTCCTGACTCCTTAGTCGTTTATACCGGATTTGATATAACTTGACGTTGAGCTACAAATAACTCTTGAATTCCTGCTTCTGCTAAATCTAAAATTTGATTAAGTTGAGTACGACTAAAGCTACCTGCTTCTGCTGTTCCCTGAACTTCAATTAAAGCAGGTTTATCGTTCATCACCACATTAAAATCAATTTCTGCAGCTACATCTTCGGTGTAACTTAAATCCAAAAATTCTTTCCCCTCCAATAACCCCACTGAAACAGCAGCAACCTGATGCAAAATAGGCGATCGCTCCAACTCTCCCTGCTCCATCAACTTGTTAATAGCATTTGCCACTGCCACAAACCCCCCAGTAATAGAAGTAGTACGAGTACCCGCATCTGCTTGCAACACATCAGCATCGACAATGATGGTGCGTTCCCCTAATAAATTCATATCCAGAGATGCTCTCAAACTACGTCCGATTAACCTTTGAATTTCTTGAGTACGTCCAGAAAGTTTCATAAATTCTCTTTGTTGGCGTTGGGGAGTTGCACCAGGTAACATTCTATATTCAGCAGTTAACCAACCTTGTCCCGTATCTGCCAAAAATTTAGGTACTCCTGATTGGATAGTGACAGTGCAAAGTACCTTTGTATCGCCACACTTAGTTAAAACAGAACTGGTGGCAAATTTAGTATAATCTAACTCAAAACTGATAGGACGTAATTTATCTGGTTGTCTACCATCAGGACGTTGCCAAGACATAGATATCTATAAATTGATTGATTAATAAACTACTGAGAATTACTGAAAAATTCAGGTATAAAGCCTCTCCATTCATCCAATCCTCTTATTTTATAAGAAGAGTTCATTAATTGATAATTGATAATGGATAATTGATAATTACCTCGGGTTTTAACCGTTACGGAATTGAATATAAGGAGATATTATTTCTTCTCTTAGTCGATTGGATATGGCGCAGGCTTCAGAGCCATCCCTCAACCGCTTTTTTCCCCTTAAAAGGGGAGGCTTTAAACCAGAATTATTTAATTATTAATTATTAATTATTAATTATTCGGTAATTCTAAATTCTAAATTCTAAATTCTAAATTCTTGAAATTGTTGTAATATTTGTTGTTGAACTTGGGTAATCTGTTGTTCCCCATCAATAGTGAGTAATCTTTGACGATATCCATAATATTCCAAAATAGGAATAGTACGCTCATAGAATAACTCTACCCGACGTCGGGCAATTTCTGGGTCATCATCAGCACGCGATCGCTGAAAACATCGATTCATAAGTATCTCCTCAGATACCTCTAAATAAATTGCCCAGTCTAGCTTTTGCCCTAAATCATCTAATAGAAAATTTAGTTCTTCAGCCTGAAAAGCAGTTCTCGGATAACCATCAATTAACCAACCCTGGCTAACATCAGACTGTAAAAGTCGTTGACGAACAAACTGGATCATTGTCTTGTCTGGTACTAACTCCCCCTTTTCTACATAAAGCTGCGCCATCTGGCCTAAAGTTGTTTGAGTAGCGATCGCTTCTCTGAGTAAATCGCCAATAGAAATTAAAGGAATCTGTAAATGATTACATAACCATTGTGCTTGAGTTCCTTTCCCAGCACCTGGACCACCTAAAATTATTAATCTCACAGTCGCTCAACTTAATTAGTCAAAATATAATACTTGATTATTTTATATATTTGGTATTTCTCACATCATCAGGATAAAGGATATCAGAACTGTTCCGTAACTCTTGTGTTCCCTATTACCGAATAATTAAGGTTTAAAGCCTCTCCTTTAAAGGAGAAACAAGCGGTCGAGGGATGGCGAGGTCTCCTCGCTGTCCTCCAATCGACCAAGAGAG
>NZ_JAAHHG010000084.1:0-6804 GCF_010692555.1 Okeania sp. SIO3B5
CCCGCGCTCTCCCGTTTTGCGCTTCGCATAACTGCGTTAACGGCTGTCGCCGACATGTTTGCGGAGCATTCCGTCAGGAAAAGGCGGAGCAAGTGCGGCAGCTATTAGGGGAGCGTCGGGATGAAAAACAATCAATCTTGCGGTTTTTACAAGGGTATGCTATACTAAACAGAATTAGGCTGCTGGGCTAGCAGTGTCAGTCTGTGGAGCGCGCCTTTAGACCAGAAAGAGGTTTGGCCTCGGAGGCAGGTGCGTTAGAAGCAGAAAGTCCTGAGTCGCGAGGTTTAGGAATCCCGCGTTGTCGCGCCATGCGCAACGTCGGGAGGATGTCAAAACCGTTAGAGCATAACAGGAGGAGAACGACCCGCAAAAAACAAGTAGGGTTCTTTAGTTGACAAGGTAGCTTAAGCGTGCTATCATAAGGTATGTCAGGAGTGGCGGTAATACGGACCTGAGTGCTGAACCTAGACAACTCAAGATATAGGGTTCAACTCAGAAGTACTGGTAGAATCTTGAAGGAAATCAGGAGAGTACAGAAGTTTTAGTACAAGAGTGGCGGTGGGTCTCATCGTTGCTGCCTGTGGAGGCGTAGACATTAGTCATCCAGAGAAGCAGGAAGCTCCATCTGTGAGAAGGAGAGAGCTTCCCACTATAATCGGGCGATTTAGCGGGAGAGAATGTCACTGCATTACTTATTCTATTAGGTCAGAAAGCATCCACAAACTGACATTACGGGCTATTTCTGTTCCCCAGAATCCTTGAGTGACTACATTCCCTAGTCCACGAGTAAAAACTATATCTGCTGCTGGACAATCCTGATCAGTCCAATAACCACTCCTAATGCTCAAGGCAAAATCACTATTATGATACTACTGATAGCTTACAGCTAAATTAGCTGGTTGCCCAAGATTTCCATGAAAAACAATATTCTGTTGGTTAGCTGCCAAATGACGCAAAATCTTGTAGATGATTTCTATTTTGTCATCAGCACCTACTTTTTGGGCAATTTCTGCTAAAGATATGGGAGAACCCT
Source organism: Okeania sp. SIO3B5 (assembly GCF_010692555.1). GTDB lineage: Bacteria > Cyanobacteriota > Cyanobacteriia > Cyanobacteriales > Microcoleaceae > Okeania. The sequence goes on from NZ_JAAHHG010000084.1 coordinate 1,034, forward strand.
CTTGCTTGAGGACATTTACTACCTGTTTTTGTAACTCTAGCACTGTGGCTGCAGCTTTTTTACCTGCTTCTACCCCTGGTTGGTGATAGGCATTAATATTAACTAGAGAGCCATAAAAACTAACAGCTCTCTCATAAAGAGCAATTAAAGCCCCTACATTTTTAGGATTAACTTTGGGTATTGTAACTGTAATAGAATCTCGCTGATTTTCATAAAGTGCTTGTCTAGTACCTTGGAGAAAACCAGATAAGTAGTCACCAGAAGTTACTCCAGGTTCTACTTCAGGAGAAATACCTTGACGATCCTCTAGAACTTCGATGAAGGTAGTAAAGAAATTAGGTACACCATCACGCAACTGTTGTACATAAGCGTGTTGGTCTGTGGAACCTTTATTACCATAAACTGCAATACCTTGGTTGACTACATTACCATCCAGGTCTTTTTCTTTGCCTAAAGATTCCATAACCAACTGCTGTAAATAACGACTGAACATTGACAAACTGTCTTTGTAGGGGAGAACTACCATATCTTTTTCTCCTCGTCCGTTACCTACGGCATACCAACTCAAGGCTAATAAAGCAGAGGGGTTGCCTTTAATGTCATGTTTGCGAGTGGCTATGTCCATTTCTTTCGCCCCATCTAACATAGCCTGGATGTCAATTCCTTGCAATGCTGCTGGTAGTAAGCCAACGGAGGATAATTCTGAAGTACGTCCCCCTACCCAGTCTGCCATGGGGATAATGTTTAGCCATCCTTCAGATTTGGCAATTTTACCTAGTTTACTATCGGGGGTGGTAGTAGCGACGGCGTGGGGAGCAAAGTCTAGATTTTGGGCAGCATAAGCTGCTTTGACTTCCATCATACCGTTGCGAGGTTCTGGCGTACCGCCTGACTTGGAGATGACTATGACTAGGGTGCTGTTGAGGCGATCCTTGAATTTGTAGAGTACGTGATCGATACCTGCAGGATCGGTATTGTCGATGAAATGTATTTGCATTGGTGGGTCATTTGGACTCAGAGCTTCGGCTACAAATTGAGGACCGAGAGCTGAACCACCGATACCAATGGACAGAATATCTGTGAATTTGGGGGCATTAGGAGGTTTGATTTCTCCACTATGGACTTTTTTGCTAAAAGTTTCAATCTGTTCGATAGTTTGGACAATTTCTTGTTTGATTTCGGGGGTGGGCGCAAGTTCTGGGGACCTCAGCCAATAGTGGCCAACCATTCGGTTTTCGTCTGGGTTGGCGATCGCGCCTTTTTCTAATTGCTCTATCTCTTGGAAAGCTTTTTCAAATTTTGGCTTGATTTTTTCTAGAAAAGAATCATCAAATTTAATGCGACTTATATCAACATAAAAGTTTAATCCTTCATGGTAATAAAGCCAGTTAATATAGCGTTGCCAGAGTGATTTTGAGTCCATAAAAATTACTGTATTTTGTGTTATTTTAGCCTACTACCTATAGTTTAGAAGACTAAATTTGTGGTTTCGGTAAAATACGGATAAATTTAATAATTTGACCTGTTACTTCTATACCAATCAGGTAGTTGTCCACAGTAAATCTATAGAAAATAGTACTGGTTCCAAGTTGTCGAAATTCTGGTAGTTCTTGTAAGTAATTTATTTGACTAAATTTGAGAAAAACAAAATCATATATTTTTTGGTAGGCAGCAGTTTCTAAAGTTTTGAGGTCTTCGACAAAAGACCGAGCATAACGCACTTCTAAGTTCACAATAATATTGTTTTTTTCTATACCTTATTTATTATTATTGGTTATTTTTAGTTTGACTATCTTCTCGGTCAGAATACAATATTTGTATTGCTTCTTCTTTGGTTAAGATATCTCCTGGTTTGTGAGTTGTTTTAGATTTTTGAATAGCTTCTAACATAAAGCTATCATAATAAAGTGTTTGTAAATATTCCCAACTTCTTTCTAGGTCTACATCAGACATTCTACCTATTAGAGAGTACAACTTACTTTTAAGAAAGTTAATTCTTTTTGAATTTACCATATATTTATCCTAATTTTATCGTGTTTTATTTTACTCAAAAGTTGAGATTTTTCGGGGTTTAATAATGTAAGTATTTCCTCCGGAATGCTGCGCAAACAGCTATCAGCTATCAGCTATCAGCTATTGCTTTTAATTTAGGATAAAAGCTTTATTAATTGTGTTACTACAAAAGTTTGCTCCCTTGTCCTTAAAGTCAGTTGTTAATTTAAACACTGTCCTTAAGGAAAGGAGAGAGTCTTGTTGCTGAAGTCCGCAGTTCCTCCGGAGGAGGCTAGCTGACAGCTAATAGCTGTTTGCGCAGCATTGTGTAGGAAGTGCTTACTTAATAATTTTTTTTTAGTTACTGAAGTTGCGTTTGAATCGTGGGTCAAAGTGATGTTTCTTTTTTTGATTACATTTACTGCAGAGGGTTTGTAGATTACTAATATCATTACTACCACCACTAGCTAGAGGGATAATATGGTCTATAGTAAGTTGTGTTTCTTTAGTAGTTTTACCACAACTTTTACAATGGTAATTGTCGCGCTCGAATACATATTTTCTGACTGTTAAAGGGATTTTTATTCGGGGAGTTTTGTTCATGATTTATTTATGATTAAATCTCTGATTTTTGTCAATACACCACGATTATATCACTACTTAAAAAATTATCAAAAAACTAACATTATTTTACTGTGGATATTCAGTCATAATAAATCTTTAACCATAATGTTTAATCGATCGAATAATGTTTCATTAATGGATAATGGATAATGGATAATTGATAATTGATAATTACCTCTGGTTAAAACCAAGAGGATTGAATATAAGGAAATATTTTTTCTTCTCTTGGTCGATTGGATATGGCGAGGAAACCTCGCCATCCCTCGACCGCTTTTTTCCCCTTAAAAGGGGAGGCTTTAAACCAGAATTATTTAATGATTAATTATTAATGATTAATTATTAATTATTCGGTAAGTATTTCCTGGGGAATGCTTGTGTATTTTTTTATTTTTTGTAATAATTCAGCTGTTAGCTATTAGACATTTCCAATAATAAAAAATAAAATCAATTATCGCACATAAATTATCAATTATTTCCCCCTATTCCCTACTCCCTACTCCCTCTTTTCTGGAGATGTCTATTAATTTTGGGTCTGCGTAAAAGCAATCTTTGAAATTGAAAAAGAATAAAAAGTTACTGTTATGCGTCCCTGGAAAAAACCTGAGAAGTAATTATTCATTACTAATTGCGGATAGCTGACTCCTGATAGCTGAATTCTTACTATTATTTCTCCATTTAAAAGTTACTTTTACCTTCCCAAAAATTAATGGTTTAAGTGGGCATTTTCAACCGAGTATACTAGCTAATAATTAATGGTTTAATGCTAACAAAAGATACTTATACCAGTTTTATATGAGGTTGCAGAGAATGATGAAATTCATTAATTTATCTTTATCTACGTTTACCAAATAATTAAGGTTTAAAGCCTCTCCTTTAAAAGAGAAAAAAGCGGTCGATCTTCGGAGCTTCCCAAAGGGTGGGATAGGGAAGTATCCTCGCCATATCCAATCGACCAAGAGCAGAAAAAAATTTTCCTACCGCCTCAATCCTCTGCTTAAAAAGAAGAGGTAATTGTTAATTATTAATTATTAGTTGTTGAAATATAGCATTTCTTAAGTTACTGAAGTACAGTTATTTTTCTTATTTTTTATTCCCTAATCCCTAGTCCCTAAAGCAAAGGAATTTTTCGCCTCACGCTTCTGGGAATTACTATAGAAGAATATTTTACTGAAGAAGGAATAGCTCATCAGTTAATCAGATTAGGTATGATTAAAAGTGATATTATTTTGGCTTTTCAAACTCCAAATGCGAGAAAGTTTACCGAATAATTAATAATTAAATAATTAAATAATTCAGCTTTGTTAGCCTCCCCTTGAAAGGGGAAAAAAATTATTTTTTTCCTTTTAGTCAATCCTCTCCCTTTTAGGGAGAATTAATTATCAATTATCAATTATCCATTATCCATTAATAAATGAGTTTGCTATGACTTGAATTTTAATGGGAAAAATTTACTTCTATAGAAAGTTTTGAAGTGTGCCTTACAGGAGATAAAATAATCGTGTAAACCCAATAATTTTTTGCTATGTCTTCAGAAAAAACTTCCACAACTACATCTACTACTGGAGCAGATGCTGTGGATGAGGCGATCGCTAAAGGAATAGATTTAGATGGTTCTGTTATTCCATCAGAAAAACTCGACCTTTATCACAAGGTAATGGCATTAGAAGGTCAACGACAACGGAGTGGGGTTAGTAATACTATGCGGTCTCGTATTGTGCGTATTGGGGCGAAGCATATTTCTCAGGAAGAGTTAAATCAAATGTTGAAAGATGCAGATTTTGCTCCACTTAAAGAGAAAGAAATTGCTTTTTATTATGGTGGGAAATAAAAATAGTTTTTAGTTAGTATTTTGGTGCTTTTGTTTCAGGGTTTGATAATTGTTATATCTAAATTTTGAATCCTGGCAGGAGGGGGAAGCATTCGGAAAGAAAATCTAGAGTTTATACTTTTAGTTACTGCCTGAATGTTAGCCCCTACAGGATATTTTAAACTAAGCAAACAGGGGATTTTCTCTATATCCAAAATTATTCTGACAAAGGTTTATCAAAATATTTGAAATTTTGATATTATGCCAATTTTCCCAAATATTATTACGAATAATAAGTGTGATTAAAAGGCACTTGTAGGAGATGTTTATTTGACGAAAAATATAATTTAGTACCTAAAAAATGGAATCTAAGCCTTTCATTCTGTACGTTGCTAATCTGACAGCTCCCCTACCTTACTCCTAATAAATACTCTAGTTATTTGTAGCAAAAATTTATCGCGCTTGGTATTAGCGATCGCTCTAGAAAAACAAATATTTATATCCACTATCTGACTAAGTTAAAAATAATTTATTTTTTGGATAAATTTCGGGTTGTTAAATCATGGAGAAAATGTCAGAAGTATTATCAATAAATGAAATTTGAGAACCATTTACATTTTATAGTTAGGCTAGGTATCTACCAGGGATTGAAATCTCTAACTATAGAAAAAAGTTCTCCAAAAAGTGAAACAAAATTAGTCTCTTAAAATATATCTTAGCTATTAGCCAATAAATTTATTTTTTCGGGGGAGAACATCCTTTGTTCGGTAACTAATTTTCCTCATTAAATTTTTGACGTAAATCATCAAGGGGTGATTCTGGTTCGATATATTCTGAATTTTCGTTGTTAGAAACTTCCTCTGTTTCTTCTAGCTCCACATAAAATTCGACAGTTAATTTAACTCTATTTTTTGCTTTTTTCCATATTATTTACCATTTGTAAGTTTACAAGAAATTTATGACTGGGGTGAGTTGCGAGATTGTCTGAATTTTTGGCGGAATATTTTGGTTATATTATTTCTTGTCCCCTCCAGAATCAGAAATTTATAGGCTAATTACCCAACAGATATAAATCAAGTTTTTACTAGGAAGATTTACTACTTATTATTTTGACTAAATTTTAGCAGTAAGTAATTGAGCGGGAATGTTCTTGGTTCGAGATATTCTGAAATATTAATGTAGTTTTTGCCAAGAAGATTTACTACTTATTGTTTTGACTCAATTTTGGTAGTAAGTCCTGAACAATGGGAATTTTTACTTGGAGATATTCTGAAATATTATGGTGAGTAAAATTCTGGTCAAAAACCAAAATTTCATGGTCGTAAATAGAGGTAATATCTTCTTGAGC
>NZ_JAAHHG010000084.1:6814-28091 GCF_010692555.1 Okeania sp. SIO3B5
ATTTTGGTAGTAAGTCCTGAACAATGGGAATTTTTACTTGGAGATATTCTGAAATATTATGGTGAGTAAAATTCTGGTCAAAAACCAAAATTTCATGGTCGTAAATAGAGGTAATATCTTCTTGAGCGAGGAAAATTTTTTGATTCATCATTATTTACTATCTGCACACCTTAGAATAAATTTATGACTGGGGTGAGTTGTGAGACTATCTGAATTTTTGATGGAATATTTTGGTTGTATTATTTCTTGTCCCCTCCAGAATTAGAAATTTATAGACTAATTACCCGACAGATATAAATGTAGTTTTTGTTAGTCAGATTTACTACTGATTTTCCTGATTAAATTTTTGTCGCAAATCATCTAGGGGGGATACTTCAGTTTCCATATTTTCTGAATTATTTTTTTCAGAAACTTTTGCTTCATTTTCTGACTGACTTGATTGAGCTTTTTCAGTATCTTCTCCTGGTGGAACGGGGCAAAATTAGACAGTAAATTTTACCTTTATTTTCCCTGAATGCCACTCTTTAGCACCATATTTGAGAACTTGACAATCTACACCTTTCTCAAATATTTGTTCTTTTATTTCATCAGAAACTCTTAAATTATGTTGGATGATAGCTGCAAATTGGGTTCCTTGAAGAATTAAAATTTGAAAATAGGAACTTAAACCTAATTCTGCTCCTAAAGGACGAAATAAAAATTCTATAACTTCTGAAGGTTCTAATGGTTCATATTGATCTTCCATGTCAATTTATTACTTTTAATTTTTGACGGAATAACAGATATGTAGGGGAATAAAATATCCTACATAAATCAAGTTTCTCCCAGAAAATTTCTACTGATTTTCCTGATTAAATTTTTGTCGTAAGTCGTCTAGAGGCGATACTTCAGGTTCGATATTTTCTGAATTATTTTTGTCAGACATTTCTACTTCATTTTCTGACTGACTTAATTCAGTTTCTTCCATCTCTTTTTCAGATCCATCAGGGTAAAATTGGACAGTAAGTTCTACCTTGATTTTTCCTTTTTGCCAACTTTGAGCGCCTAATCTCAAAACTTCACACTCTACACCATCATAATCATCATAAAATAGTTGATTTTTTATTTTCTCATCCCGAATATCTACTCTACTAATAATTGCTGATTGTAAGTTGGAAATTATCATATGTAAATATTTAAAGTTGTTTGAATTCAGAGCTAAATATGTACCGACATTTGCATCAATTTCAACAACTTCGTCCCAGTTTAATACAATAAACTCTTGATTATCTGAATTTTCTGCCATTTTTTAATTCCTCTATTTCCAATAAATTATTCAGTGGGGATATGTAGGGTATTTCAGCAAGACACCCTACATTTTTCTGGGTAAGATTATCCCTAATTATTCAACTTCATCTGCTGATGTAAGTCATCAAGTGGGGATACTTCAATTTACATATTTTCTGAATTATGATTGTCAGAAACTTCTATTTAATTTTCTGACTGATTTGATTCAGTTTATTCAGGTTAATCAGGATAAAAATTGGCAGTAAGTTCTACCTTAAACTTTCCTTTTTGCCATTGCTCACCTTGTTTTATAACTTGACAACTTATACCATCAGAATCAATATAAGCAAGATCGAATAACTAATTTTTTATATAATTATCTGAAATACTTACTCTTCTAATAATTGCAGATATTAATTGAGAATTTATCATATATAAATATTTAAAACCGTTTCCACTTAAATTTAAAGATTGGTACATTTCTTTATCAAGTTCAACAACATCATCCCAATTTAATACAACGAATTCTTGATTATCTGAATTTTCTGTCATTTTTTAATTTCTCTCTTTCCAATAAATTATTTAGTGGGTATAGGAGTCGAAACAAAGGTTAGGAAATTTATAAAGGCTCAAACTCAGTCAGGGATTATACCAATTTGGAAAAAGAATATTACGAATTAATTTGGGCAATTAAAAGACTTTATCAAAGATGTTTCTTGGACTAAAAAGATAAATTCCGACCTGATAAATGGTATCAAAGCTATTTATTCTGACTCCTGACTTCCCCTCCTGGGAGCAGGGCTGTTTTAAAGTATTGTAGATTAAGGATGAGCGGGAGAACGGGAGTAATAGGGATAGTGGAACAGTGAAATTTGCCAAAATTTGCCGATTTTTCAGCCAATAAGCGTCTTTAAGCTCTGAGAGGATATTGGGTTCAACACCGCTTAAAAGCCTCCATCCCCGTGTCTCCGTGTCTCCGCGTCCCCGTGTCTATCGAGAATGAAACAGCCCTCTCCTCCTGGGAGGGGTTAGAGGTGAGTTGACTTCTAAGAAATAACTTATTTATTTGTAGTAAATATTTATCAAACTGGTATTACTTTTAACTTTTTACTTTTGACTTTTGCCTTGCGCGGAGCGCTATAACTGTAGGATGTCTCAACAAAACACCCTACATTTTTCTGAAGTAAAACTACCCCTAACTATTCAAATTCATCTGCTGTCTTAAATCATCAAGTGGAGATACTTCTTCACTCTCCAATAATTTCTCATTTTCATCACTTACCACATCCAAATCATCCTCGCCTTTCCCAAAAATAAACCCAGAAATAATCGGCAATTGTCGCTCATTCAATAACATTGTCTGTAAACAACTATTAATACTAGAAACCACCTGATTATAAACTCCAATTTTCTCCTCAACCTCAGTTTGTAAACGTAAATTTCGTTGAATCTTTTCCGCAGCTTCAGTCTCCAAACTTTTCTCTAAATATTCCCGCGCTTGATTATATTGCTGCATAATATCCTCCCCTTGTTTTTCCGCCATAGGTAATAAATTAGTCTTCAAAGTTTGATTCACAGTTTGCCGAAAAGTCTGCCGAATTGTCTTAGAAACTTTTGGCTCAAAATCCAACTTCAACAATTGCCTAATTGCCGGTTCCGCCTCTACCATACTACTACAATCAAAACTTTGAGAAGTCTGCAACAAAGTCTGCCGAAACTGATAGATAGAAAAAGTTCCTTCATCATAAAAACGTGGACTTTCTCGAACAAATCTGTCACATTCTATCCGCGCCGCACTTATTAATGCCGTAGTAACCACTTTTTCTACTTCCTTTAAATGTTGTTCAATACCTCCATCATTCCCCAACAAACGATAAAGTTGCCGATAATATTCTGACTTGCGAACTCGATCAATTAAACGTTGGAAAAATCCACTTACTACTGACTGGGTAGAATCAACTAAAATATCCTCCAATTGATTCGCTAAATAATAAAGTGCTTCTACCAAAACTGCTAATAAAGGTGCCGTTGCATTCCGTGGATGATTAATAGTTGCCCGACTATAAGCAGCTTCTACAGAAAAAGTATCTAACAGTTCATCTAAGCGACGAATCATCCGAGATTGGAGTTGATTAAAATCCGCTTCAAAACCATCACATTTATTCGTGACTAGCAAATTTACCTCCTCAGAAATATGCTCGCTAAACTCCTCCCCCACTTCCTGAAGTTGAGAATTCAACAATGATAATTCCTGGATTTTCATTGCCTCTATTTCCTGGGGTTGACTCGCCAAGTTTTGTTGAGTAGCTAAATAATTTTTCTGTAATTGAATACAGATATTTTGCAAATCATCTGCCAAATTTGCAAATAATTGTGGACGTTTTTCCTCCTTCAGATACCGAGTAACTCCATCCCTAAATTCTTCTATTCCACTATCTTTTATTAATTGTTCGATTAACGGTTTACCCCACTCACCTAAAATCCGGACATAATTTTCATTAGGTGACTCAAAACCATTAATACTTATCCGAAAATTACTCGGAAGTTTGCGAGAAGTGCCACAATAATTGTTAAAAGCATAGACAAATTGTGGTGTTTCCTCCTCCTCATCTAAACCTTTAACACTATTAGCAAATATACTATCTAAACCAAAGCGATCCTCCCGACTTGCTTCTTTAATCAAACTGCTATAAAAACCTAACAACCCACTGGTTTTATAAATCCTTTCTGTATCCCGAAAATCAGAAATAATTAAACTTTCTAATCGTTGTCTGAGTTGAGAATTGTACCAAGTTTCATCAATACGATTAAACACATAAAAAACCCTGTCTCTAATTCCAGGATTTTCTCGCATTTTTTCCAGTAATTCTGTTTCTTCAGTTGTCATATCTCCCGCAGCAGCAGCTTTTAAAACACAAACAACCGCAGAAGTTTCTGGGTTTTCTATTTTGTCATAAGTAACTTGAGCATCTTTTTCTACAGGCGCATCAATTCCTGGCGTGTCAATAATCACATTTCCATCTTCTAAAAGAGGATGATGACAATAATATTCCACCCGCTTCAACACAGCACTATTCATCCCTCGTCGCGCATAACTTGCTGCTTCTTTCAGGTTAGAAAAATTAAACTGCTCCATAGAATAAATAGCATTTTCAGCAGAATGAATACATTCTTTATTCGCCTCAAAACCATCTACTAATAATTTTAATGCTTTTGCTTGTTTAGCTCGCTCCGATTTATTTTCGCCACCTTCATTTTTAATAATTGCGTCGCATTGTTCCCGAATAATTTCGATTACTTCTAGTTGTTGAATTTTAGCACTGGGGTCTAAACCTAATTCCTTTCGTAAAATTGCTACTTGTTCTTGAATTTCTGCACCGCTTAAAAATGTTAAAACTACTCGTTCTTTTTCAGGTTCAGCATATTCAATATAACATTCTGTTCCTGTAGCGTGTCCCTCTGCACTGTAGAGTAATTCTCTTCCTAATAAAGCATTAATTAACATTGACTTACCCGCACTAAAAGCTCCCGCAAATACTATTTCAAATTTGGGAGAAATTACTTTATTTAAAGAAGCACGAACCGCTGTTGTATCTTGTTGTCTTAGAGTAGATTCTTGATGCAATAATTGAAGTAAACTTTCTACCTGATTTTGTAAGTCTTGACATTGAGTAGGAATTATATTCATTTCTATTTTATGGTGTAAATAAATGTCTGTTATTTTATTATTAATTACTTGTTGATACACAACAATAGTATTTTCACTGATGTAAGCATTCAGCCATCAGCTAGCCTCTTTCAGAGGAACTGCGTTAACAGCTATCAGATATGAGTTATTAACTCATTATCTTGGAAGAAGGAATTAGTAGTCAAGGAGTAAAATATGTTTGCGTAGCATTCCGCAGGAAATGAAATATTTCTGTCAGCTAATCTAGTTTTTGTTCGATTCAAATAAAAGCTGATAGCTGGATGCTTACTCACTGATTAATATTTTACTTGAATCAGAATAAGACCGTAATTTGAGGGATAAATCAAAAAAATATTCATTGGTAATTTTGTAAGCATTCAGCCGTCAGCTATTAGCCATCAGCTATCAGCTATCAGCTATCAGCTATGAGTTATTAACTCATTATCTTAGAAGAAGTAATTAGTAGTCAAGGAGTGAAATATGTTTGCGCAGCATTCCGCAGGAAATAAAATATTTCTGTCAGCTAATCTTAGTTTTTGTTCGATTCAAATAAAAGCTGATAGCTGAATGCTTATTCACTGATTAATATTTCACTTGAATCATAATAAGACCGTAATTTGAGGGATAAATCAAAAAAATATTCATTGGTAATTTTGTAAGCATTCAGCCGTCAGCTATTAGCCATCAGCTATTGTTTTTAGTTTACGATAAAAGCTTTATTAATTGTCTTACTAAAAAAGTTAGCTACCTTGTTTTTAAAGTCTATAGAACCCATTTGTTATCTTTTCTTGAAATACAAAGGCTATAGGAAAACCGTTTTAAGGAGCCTAACAACTACAAGGATTCAGGAGACCGAAAAATTATGAAAAATGACTGCCAGAATCATAAAACTCAGATGGGTATTGAACTTGTAACTTCTGAAATAGATACCAAATGGCTTCTATATTAATTTAAACACTTTCCTATATGAGAAAATCTTGTTGCTCATAGCTGACAGCTAATAGCTGTTTGCGCAGCAGTCCGCAGGAAATGCTTACGTAATTTTTAAACAAGGAAATGTAATAGTAATTCTCGGCGCGGTTTTGTAGAAAATATAAGTACTTGTGCAAAATTAATTCAAAATTTGTAAGTAGATAGTAGGTAGTAGGGAACAAAAAATATACTTGTTTACTTCAGCAGTTAATCTAAAAATACTTTTTCTGTAAATATTCAGCTAGTTCGCATTCAGCTTTTAGCTGTTTCATAAATAATGAATATACACTTGTTGTGGTCAAGGTTAGTTATTTTTTCAAGACTTTGAACTCTCCTTAAACCGTTAAATACTAATTCCTGCTATAAAGGCAGTGAATTAATAGCTGATTGCTGAATGTTTACTTTTTTTCCTATCTATTTAACCAGACCATCAAATAAACAATTAATTTTGCTTAATTAGGGTTTGCGTATCGAAAGTCTTTTTGCTGGGTTAGGAGACAGGAGAAATGGATCGGGAGCGAGGAGGTAAGAGTAAGAATTGTCTCTCAATTTTTCTGCCATAATCATCCCAAAATACTAGCTTTATGCAGCTATTACCACCGAAAAGCTGGTACTTTTTTCAACTATAAAACGCTAAAATATTTATCTGTCAATACTTTTATAATTAATCAGCAAGCCCTAATTATTTATTGGCAAAAAAGAACAGTACCCCAAAATTAATATAGACTTTAAAGCCAACTTTGGTAGTAAAATTTACCGAATTATTAATTATTAATAATTCGGCAAAAAGTAAGAATAATTAACATTAACTGAGCTATTTTTAACAAAAAGGTGATTCTAGCTGTTTTGATTAATTAATAACTGAAGTATTACCCAAGTATAGCGTTACTTTTAGGAATTGGTATAAAAGGTAAGCATTTCCTGCGGAATGCTGCGCAAACAGCAGTCAGCTATCAATTTTATTACCTTTCAAGGAGAAAAAGTAATTTTATCAAAGCTTCAGAGTACGAATATCTGGTTGAGAGTGTAGTAGAAATTAAACGAATGCTTGCTTCATTTACAATCCTAATAAAATCTAGTATTACTGTAAGCATTTCCTGCGGAATGCTGCGCAAACAGCTATTAGCAACCAGCTATCAGCTTTTGAATGTAATAACTTACTAAAGTTATCAGATAACCTTTTTCTTTTGGGCGGAATGCGGAAGCAAACATATTTCACTCCTTGGAGACTTCGGTGCGATAATGAGCTAATAATTCATAACTGATAGCTAACCGCTGAATGCTTATATATTACTTATTTATAATTACCGAAAATTAGCTAATTCTTGCTGTAAAAATAGCTCTATTTTGACAAAAATATTATTTATTAATAAGCAAAAATAATGTTATCTTTATATAGAGGAGTTGCAAGTATTATGCCATCCATGAAAATCAAAATGTACGACCTAGTAGGGGCAGAAAATAACAGAGCTTTTAGCCCTTACTGCTGGAGAATTCGTATGGCTTTAGCCCATAAACAACTGGAAGTAGAAACAATACCTTGGCACTTTACTGAAAAAGAAGCGATCGCTTTCTCAGGTCAAGAAAAAGTACCAGTAATTGTTGATGGCGATCAAGTAGTTTTTGACTCTTGGAATATTGCCAACTACTTAGAGAAAACCTATCCAAATCAACCTTCTTTATTCGGCTGTTCCCAAGCAAAATCCCAAGTTTTATTTATCAAAAATTGGGATGAAAAAGTATTGATTCCAGCCTTACTACCAATGCTCATCTACAATGTATTTGAACATATAGATGCCAAAGACAAAACTTATTTTAGAGAAACTCGCGAACAAAAATTAGGCAAAACACTAGAAGAATTTAAAGATGTAAAACAATCTCAAATTGATAATTTTAGAACCATCCTCTCTCCTTTAAGAGAAACTTTAAATCAACAGCCTTTCTTAGCAGGAGAAAAACCAAAATTTGCCGATTACATTATATTTGCTAGGTTTCAATTTGCTCGTTCTATTTCCCCCATTAAATTCCTAGAAACCAACGACCCTGTTAATATGTGGCGGGAAAAAATGCTCGATTTATTTAACGGTCTGGCACGTCAAAATCTTGGTTACAATTAGCTAGTGCAGGATGGCGGAAATAACTGAGCAGTTACAAAATCCTAAAACAATTACAAATCAAAAATGATTGACTGTCTTGAGTGTTTCTTACATTCTGAGGAAACCTCAGAATTATATCAAATTGATAAATTTTTGCTACAAATATCTAGAGTATTTCCTAGGAGTCAGGAGTCGTATGGGAATAGCTTTAATACCATTTTTTAGGGCGTAAATTATCTTTTTTCTCAAAGATAAATCTCCTGTAAATTATTTTTATCGCTCTTACTATTCGTAACATTCTTTTTTCAAATTGGTATTACACACTCGCTTTTAACTTTTGACTTTTAACTTCCGTGTAGTGGCAATAGCTATCAGCTATTAGTTATCAGCTATCAGCCTAAAAATTTACGCATATAATTAGGTATTTGTGCATTCCGGAAGGGAAAAGCTTGGGTTTAAATCTCCTAATTCTATTAAGTCGCTTAATTTTAGGAAAGTTTTAAATCCCCTTCTAAAAAGCTGACCGCTGATTGCTGAAGTGCTGAATGCTTTCTAATAACAAACTCAATAAAAATTGGAGCTTTTTTAAATTATGACTATCGACTTATATTACTGGCCTACTCCTAATGGCTGGAAAATTTCTATTATGTTAGAAGAAACAGAAACTCCCTATAACTTAATTCCAATTAATATTACCGCCGGAGACCAATTTCAACCAGAATATTTGAAAATTAGCCCTAACAATAAAATGCCAGCCATTGTTGACCCCAATGGACCTAATGGCAACCCTATTTCTATCTTCGAGTCAGGAGCTATTTTGCTTTATTTAGCTGAAAAAACAAGTCGTTTTATTCCCAATAACCCAAGCGATCGCTACACAGTAATTCAGTGGCTAATGTTTCAAATGGGAGGTGTTGGCCCAATGTTAGGGCAAGCTCATCATTTTCGTCAATATGCACCCGAAAAAATTCCCTATGCAATAGAAAGATACACCAATGAAACATCCCGTTTGTATGGAGTATTAAATCGACAATTATCTCAAGTAGAATATGTGGCGGGAGATTATTCTATTGCCGATATAGCAATATATCCTTGGATAGTACCTTATGAAAAACAAGGACAAAATTTAACAGACTTTCCTCATTTAAAGCGATGGTTTGAAACTATTAGTAAACGATCTGCAGTGAGTCGTGGTTTAGCAGTTTTAAATGAGAGTCGGACAAAGAAGTTTGATGAAAAAGCAAGGGAAAATCTTTTCGGCACTCGTCAGTTTCAGCAGTAGTTAATTATGTAAACATTCAGCTATTAGCATTCAGCTATCAGCTTTTATTTGAATCAAGCAAAGACAAAGATTAGCTGGCAGAAATATTTCATTTCCTGCGGAATGCTGCGCTAACATATTTCACTTCTTGACTACTAATTCCTTCTTTCAAGATAATGAGTTAAGAACTCATAGCTGATAGCTGATAACTGACGGCTGAATGCTTACTTAATTATTAGTTTTTGTAGGGTAGTTCAACAATTAAGAATTAATAATTAAATAATTAGGACTTGCTGATTAATTCTCAAAGTATTGACTGATATTGGCTTTACCATTTTTGGGTTGAAAAAAGTACCAGCTTTTCGGTTGAAAAAGCTCAAAAAGCTAGTATTTTGGGATGATTATAGCAGAACAATCTTGGGACAATTCTTACTCCTACCTCTTCTATAATTCCCATTTCTCCTGACTCCTGACTCCTGACTCCTCCCCTCACTAATAAGATTTATTCAGCAAACCCTAATTAACAATTACCTCTCCTTGAGTAAGCATTTCCTGCGGAATGCTGCGCAAACAGCTATTAGCTGTCAGCTCTCAGCAAAAGAACAAGGTTTTAATAAACATAGACTATAAAGCCAGCTTTGATAGCAAGTGTAAATTATGACTCAATTAGTAAAGCTTTTATATAAAACTAAAAGCAATAGCTGATGGCTGATAGCTGATGGCTGAATGCTTGCCTCCTTGAAAAGAAGAGGACTGACGCGGAGCGTGAAAATTTTTTCTTTTTTCCCCTTAAAAGAGTCGGCTTTAAACCAGAATTATTTAATAATTAATAATTAATAATTAATAATTAATAATTCGGTAAACGCTGGTTTGGAGTAGATAGCTTTTTAATTCCAATGCCTAGTATAAGAGCATTTTCTAGTCTCAAATAACTGAGAATATTACCGAGAAACAGATGTTTTTGTTGGCAAGGGTGTCTATGAAAAAGAAGTAGTAGTTAAACCTCAATTAAATCAAGAAAATGTATTAGGAATAGACCATGGTTTGATTAATGGATAACTGATAACTGATAACTGATAACTGATAACTGATAACTGAAATGACTTGTCCCCAGAGAGTGTATTTCAGCTAAGAAAAAACGAAGCAACATGGATTTATCCCGTTGCGTAGTATCAACTTAGAACCCCCATGACTTAAGTCCGGGGAGTAGTCAATGTTACCGAAAAATTGGGTTTAAAGCCTTGCCCTTTTAGGGCAACTTTATGTTATACTTATAAAAGCGGCAAAGGTATTTAACCGCTCTAAAAACCTAGCTACTAATCGTAGCAAACTAGCACCTTGAAAACTAAAGTTAGGGGGCGCATGCACAGGAATGCTTGTGTATGGAAAAGCTTTAAGCAACAAGTACCAGAGAACCAAAGTTTTTTTTAAGGTTTAAACTGTACCGTAGGGCATAGGTCAACAGGCTCTTGATAGCGCAGCTCCTCTGAAAGAGGCAATAGAGCGAACGCGCAGGCGTGAGAACCATCTCTGGACTAGATGCCGTAAGGTTTTTAGTTTAAGTGGACTCATTGAGCCAAGAATCCTGGTTCCAGGAGAATCCCCGTGCGTTTACGCCGGGGAGTATGTCAAGACATCAAAAACTATCCCTATGTCGAAACAGTTATTCGATGTCTAAAACAGACAGCAGAAGATGCGATAGTGGTAGCCTCCCTCAGTGGCGATTTTCTTTCCCCTTGTTTACTAACGTCGTTGGATGGTGGTAAATCAATGTTGGATGTCCTCAAAGTAGTAGATATTGATTACATTTGTTTTGGGAATCATGAATTTGATGTCAATCTAGATGTGCTGCAAGAACGATTCAAAACCTACCAAGGTAAATGTCTAAATAGTAATATTCCTAATTTACCCATTGTTGGCTCAGAAGGCAATCCTCTGCCGAAATATGACATTATAGAAGTAGGAAACCACAGAGTTGTATTTGCTGGATTTTGCACTGATAACACTGATATTTTCAGACCTGGAACAAACTTAGCCATTGAACCTATTTTTGATGCCTTAAAATCTACCTGGTCTGAATGTGCAGACGCAGCTACTATACTAATTCCTCTAACTCACCAAACCATTGCAGAAGATAGACAACTAGCGGTGCAGATTGAGCAAAATGAACAACTAAAAGGCAAAATCCCAGTGATTATCGGTGGCCATGAACACGAAATCTACATTGAAGAAATTGCTCAAAGCTTTATTGTCAAAGCTGGTTCTGATGCAAAAAATGTCGTAGTGACAGATGTGTGGTGGTCTACCGACGGTCAAGTTAATACTGCAGTTCATCTGTTGCCAGTTAGCCACTTTGATGCAGATCCCAATGCACAAATGTTTGTGGAAAAAACGGAAAAATTTCTGGGTTCTCTGATGGATGTAGAAATTTTTCAGGTCAAAGAAACCATGTCCTCAAAAAGAACCCGATATCAGCCGGAAAAAGTTGCATCAACTTTATGCTCTTACATCAAGAGAAGTTTACAAAATATAGATATTGTGATGCTTCAGGGAGGATGTGTCAGAGGTCAGGGTGACTATGAACAAGGTACGTCTTTTACTTATGGCAATCTAATGGAGGAACTGCCCTTTGAAACAGAAATTGCAACTATCCAAATACCAGGAAAAGTATTACAAGAGGCGATCGCAATTACTCGCAGTACACCAGAGCAGGAAGCGCCGAATTATTTACACGCAGATATGGATGTTGTGATTGAAGACTACCCCAGTTTGAAAATAGTTAGTATTAACCACGAAGCTTTCGATCCCAACAAAATGTATAATGTAGGAATTTATCAATTCTTGCTGACAGGTTTAAACGAAATTAAACCACTTCTCGATTACATCAATGCTCATAGTCAGGTACCTCCTTTAGAGCAGTGTATTCCTGCTAAAAACTTAATCGTGGAAACCTGCATGAAAGATGCGTGGCGAATTCTAGTTAATTTTGATGAATGGGATAGCAACCGCGATGGGTATATTTCTCATACAGAACTGGAAGTAGCAGTAAAAAAAGCATTTGCATATCTGGATAAAAATAAAGATGGACAGATTTCCCCCACAGAATTACAGGCAGTTCTGGCACAGAGAACAGGAAATACAGATAACGGTTTGCTCAATATGATGTTTAAGTCTCTTGATGCCAATAACGATGGTATGATATCTATGGATGAGCTAGCATCCTTAGCTATCTAGGTAGGGTTTGCTGAGTAAGTCTTTTTCAGGAGTAGGGGAGCGGGGGAGCGGGGGAGTAGGGGAGTAGGGGAGTAGAGGAGTAGAGAGTAGTAGTGTGTCAAGCTGAAAATGGTGTGTTAGGAGCAAGCAACAAACGAAGACCTCTCCCCCAACCCCTCTCCTACGAGGAGAGGGGAGAAATTCCCCCTTCCATTGCAGGGAAGGGGGTTGGGGGGTTAGGTTTTTTAATCCACATTTTCAAGCTTGACACGGCAGTAGTTAGGAGAAACGAGGAATTAACTAGGATATAGTTGGATATATTTGTCCCTTAATTTTCATGCTATCCCCCGTGCCTTTTATGCTAAGTTTTTCAGAATTTTCAACTGAAAACCAGGCACTTTTTTCGCTCCTTTAAATGCTAAAACCTTTATCTGTCAGTGCCTTTTTAGGTATTGAAAAAGTATATGGTTTTCAGCTCTTCATGCTCAAAAAGTTAGCACTTTTAGCGCATAGTTGGGCAAAAAAATTCTCCCCTACTCCCCTACTCCCCTTTTCCCCTCCTGGGAGGGGGAGGGGCGAGGGGTGGGTTCCCTACTCCTTAAAAAAGACTTTTTCAGCAAACCCTAAGTAAACAAATATAATGTCTAAGACTCAAACTTTTGTGTTGTAATAAATATCTCAGGAGAAAAAAAAATGGTTAATGCTCAAAGCTACCCTCGTCCAATTATTATTGATACAGATGGTGGTGTTGATGATGCTCTAGCAATTATTATGGCTCTAAATTGCGACCGCTTTGATTTGAAAGCTGTTACCGTACTGGCAGGGAATATTGATGTCCATCAAGCGGCTAATAACGTTCTGCGAGTAATTGATATTGTGCAACCCAAACATCCTCCTTTAGTGGCAAAAGGTTGTGAAAAACCTCTGCTTCGCCCTCCATTTAATGCTGCAGGTATCCACGGAGCTGATGGTCTCGGAGAACTCCATCGTTTCAAAAATGCTGACGGCACGGAACGCTATCCTCAACTCACTGTACAACCTTCTTCAGAGAATGCTATAGAAGTATTGCTCAAGGCGGCTGAAGAGTATGGTAAGGACCTAACAATTGTAGCTTTAGGCCCCTTAACCAATATTGCTACTGCACTACAAACCAACCGCAATACCATGCAAAAAGTAGGGCGCATTATAATTATGGGGGGAGCAGTAACAGTTCCTGGTAATATTTCGGCAGCAGCAGAATTTAACTTTTTTGTCGATCCAGATGCAGCTCAAATAGTTATGGAGTCAGGTATTCCCCTAACTTTGGTAGGATTAGATGTGGCGATGAAAGCTCCTCTATCGCGTCAAGCTGTTGAAGAATATGCCAAACAGCATCCTTCTGTCGTTTCTCAGTTCATTGCTGACTGTACCGAAATTTACATGGCTTTTTACCGAGATAATGAAGGGTTTTATGGTTGCTACCTGCACGATCCTTTGGCAGTTGGGGTAGCGATCGATCCAAGTCTAGTGTCCACTGAGTCAGTTTACATGGTAGTGGAAACAGAAGGAAAGTTTACTTCCGGTATGTCATTAGCAGACAGACGCGATCGCCGAGATGAAACAGCAGCTCCTCCCAATGTGGATGCTTGTCTGGATGTAGATGCCGATCGCTTTCTTAAGCTGTTATATGAATTGATATAGCAATATGATTTTAGTTGTGAAATATTGGAGATTTTTACGCAACAGGCAACAGGCAACAGGCAACAGGCAACAGGCAAGAAGAAAAAAACGAATATATATGAGTAAGATAACTGCTATAATTCTATACTTTAAAGGAACATCTCAATTCTCACATCTGATTCGGTGATTACTATATAATATCATGTCCGGATAATAGCGTGATAAAAACCTTTTTCCCTTCTAACCTTTTCTTCCCTTCTGCCTTCCCCTCCTGGGAGGGGTTAGGGGTGGGTTGCCTCCTGCCTTCGGAGCTCCAAAGTGTAAGTATTCAACCGGACATGATATAATGGTTGGCGATAGAGCAGTTTTTCATGCTCTTTAATCAGGTTGATTTTTATAGCGTTTCTAGTTAGGAAATACAACAAATGCTGATTACTTTTGGGAGGTTGTCTCATCCCTTCAGATTTTTATTACTGTTACTGACATTATTCATTACAAGTTGTCAGCAAAAACCCACAGAAGTTAAGGTTATACAAAATCTTGTTTATGGAAATTATAATTTTCAAGACCGGGAAAAACCACTACTTTTAGACTTATATTTACCAGAAAAAAAAACAGATAAACCTTTACCTCTATTAATCTATATTCATGGTGGTGGTTGGTTACAAGGAACTAAAGAATATTGCCCTGGAAAAATTGTGGCACAGAGAAATTATATCATGGCTTGTATTAGCTATAGATTTAGTAATGAAGCACTATTTCCTGCCCAAATTCAGGATGTTAAAAAAGCTGTTCGTTGGCTGCGAAAAAATGCAGATAAGTACGATATAGACCCTAATAATTTTGGTGCTTGGGGACCTTCTGCTGGGGGGCATTTAAGTGCTTTATTAGGAACATCAGCAGGAGCAAAAGAATTGGAAGGAACAAATAATCCAGAAATATCTAGTGCCGTACAAGCAGTTTGTTCATGGTATCCACTTACAGATTTTACGAAAGTTTCTCCCGCTTTTGACGAACTTATTACTCCTGCTGTTGAGGAAAAGTATCAAGATAAAGAATGGTATGGTTATACTTTAGTAACTAATAAGTTATTAGGAGGACCTGTCTCGCAAAAATTAGAATTAGCAGCACTTGCTAATCCTATTAATTATATTGATGCTCAAGATCCACCTTTTTTGATTATGCACGGAGAAAAAGATAATGTTGTACCAATGAGTCAAAGTGTTTTATTAGCAGATGCTCTATCAGAAAAAGGTGTAGAAGTTCAGTTAGAAAAAAAACCTGATTGGGGACATTATCATGGTAGAGGTGAACCTTTTGACCCTGGTTTAATAGATATGGCAATGAATTTTTTTGATAAACATTTGGGCGTTGGTAAATTAGGGTATGATATTAATCTTAATTACTTAGGAGTCAACCCACCCCTAACCCCTCCCAGGAGGGGAAGTCAGTCCTCAGGAGTCAACCCACCCCTAACCCCTCCCAGGAGGGGAAGAAAGAAGAAGAAATAAGGAATAGAAGGAGAAAGTTTTTTGTTTGCTGGTGCACAACCCACGTTAACGCGGAGTGCGGAAGGGTGTTCTATCCAGCTCTTATCTGGAGATGGTATCTACCTCAAATCACCAACACCAAAATAATATATAATATCATTTTGAAAAAAGAATGTGTTTGAATAATAAACACCATAAAAAGACTTCATAAAAAAGCTTATTTGACGAAAAAGATAATTTACAACATCAAAAATGGTATTAAATCTATTCCTGTGTGACTCCTGAATTCTGAATTCTGAATTCTGAATTCTAAGAAATACCCTAACTATTTGTAGCAAACATTTATCAATTTGGTATAACTGATGAACTTAAACTCTCAAACTCAAACCCGTAAAGCAGACCATCTCAGAATTTGTCTGGAATCAGATGTCCAGTTTCATAACATTACTAATGGTTTAGACTGCTACCGTTTTACCCATTGTTGTTTACCAGAACTAAATCGCAATGAAATAACTACAAACACTACATTTCTGGGAAAAGAATTAGGTGCGCCATTGTTAATATCTTCGATGACAGGTGGTACAGAACAAGCAAAAATGATTAATTATCGGTTAGCCAAAGTTGCTCAAAAATATAAAATAGCAATGGGAGTGGGTTCACAACGAGTGGCGGTGGAAAATTCCCAAGTGGCTGATACTTTTGCTGTGCGATCGCTCGCTCCGGATATTCTCCTATTTGCTAATCTAGGGGCAGTTCAACTAAATTATGACTATGGCATAGAACAGTGCCAACAAGCGATCGACATCTTACAAGCAGATGCTCTGATTCTTCATCTTAATCCTTTGCAAGAGTGTATTCAAACTGAAGGTGATACAAATTTTCGCGGATTATTTGACAAAATATCAAAATTATGCTATAGGTTGCCAGTACCAGTTATTGCCAAAGAAGTGGGTAATGGCATTTCCGGAACAATGGCTCAAAAATTAATAGATGCTGGAGTAACAGCAATTGATGTAGCTGGAGCTGGGGGGACTTCTTGGGCAAAAATTGAAGGGGAACGAGCAACAGATATACGTCAGCGCAGGTTAGGAGAAACTTTTGCCAACTGGGGTATACCAACAGCAAAATGTATTACTGACATCCGCGCCTTCAACTCAGACATTCCACTCATTGCTTCTGGAGGTTTGCGGAATGGGGTGGATGTGGCAAAGGCGATCGCTCTGGGTGCAGACCTCAGTGGGCTAGCTTGGCCATTCCTTCAAGCTGCGGCAGAATCGGAAGAATCTCTCAATATATTAGTAGATATTTTAATAGCAGAAATTACAACAGTCCTCTTTTGCACGGGTAATGCTAATTTATCTGAACTGAAAAAATCTGGCAGTCTAGAAAAGAGGGAGTAGGGAGTAGGGAGTAGGGGAGTAGGGGAGTAGGGGAGTAGGGGAGCAGGGGAGTAGGGGAGCAGGGGAGGCCAAGACACCTAGAAATAAAAATCTACTGAAAAAATCTGGCAGTCTAGAAAAGAGGGAGTAAGGGAGTAGGGGAGTAGGGGAGTAGGGGAGTAGGGGAGCAGGGGAGGCCAAGACACCTAGAAATAAAAATCTATTGCACCATTCTAGATTTTAATTTTCGGTGTGTTACGCTGATGATTTTACAGGAGTCAGTAGGTAGAAAGGAGTTTTTCAATAACTTTAAAGTCAGAAATAGGTATTGTTTTGGGTGAAAATTTACTATTAGTTGAATTCCATACATTTATTCAGCAACGCCTGAACCTAAAACCTACCACCCAGATGAAAACGCTATAATTAGGGTTTGCTATTGCTGAGGGGCGGGATGAATATAAGTGGGGTGGGGTGGGGAACGGGCAAGATGCCCATTCCACAAAACCATTAAAATCCCAAGCGCATTTATGCAACGCTAATTATTCTGTCTCCTGACTCCTGACTTCTGACTCCTTCTCCAAGAATTAATTTCCTCTATTAACTACTCCCACTGAAAACATGAAAGACTTCTTCAAATATACTTTTGCCAGCTTGATTGGCAGTTTACTAGGAATTGCTCTAATTGTCGGCTTAGGATTTGGCGGACTAATATTTCTTGTTGGCTCCATCGCAAGTAAGGCCAAAGACATCGGGCCACAAGTTAAAGATAAATCGATCCTAGTTTTCGACCTCGCTACTAATATTACAGACACCAAACCCATCTCCAATACCGGAGAAGCACTCCAAGAAGCTCTCTCTGGGGACCAACCTGCAACTATTACTCTCCGAAAAGCAATTAATGCTCTTGATACTGCTGCCCAAGATGAAAAAATCATCGGTCTTTACATTAAAGGTAGCAGTACGCCAGGAAGAACCGGACTGGCAAATTTGCAAGAAATACGTCAGGCACTGCAACGGTTTGGAGAAACAGGCAAAAAAATCATTGCCTACGATGTTAACTGGACAGAGCGAGAATATTATCTAGGTTCTGTAGCAGATGAAATTGTGATTAACCCTCTTGGTGTCATAGAATTCAATGGCTTAAGTTTACAGACTATGTTCTTAAGTGGAGCGTTTGATAAATTTGGTATTGGAGTACAAGTAACGAGAGTTGGTAAATATAAGTCCGCAGTTGAACCTTTTATCCGAGAAACAATGAGTCCGGAAAACAGGGAGCAAAATCTCCAATTGTTAGGGGACATTTGGGGTAAATATCTGCAAACAATTGCTCCGAGTCGGGGGTTAACAATACAGCAGTTACAGGCGATCGCTAATGAGCAGGGTATTTTGATGGCGGATGCTGCGGAAGATAGTAAGTTAGTAGATCGAGTTGATTATTATGATGAAGTGCTAAGTGAACTCAAAGAGTTAACTGGCAAAGAAGAAGATGATAAAACTTTCACACAAATTAGTCTCAACAACTAT
Organism: Okeania sp. SIO3B5; assembly: GCF_010692555.1. Classification (GTDB taxonomy): domain Bacteria; phylum Cyanobacteriota; class Cyanobacteriia; order Cyanobacteriales; family Microcoleaceae; genus Okeania. The sequence continues at coordinate 25,363 of NZ_JAAHHG010000084.1, forward strand.
ACAAGAGTGCCAGAAGTTACAGAGGTTGCTAGTGGAGATGTTAAAAGCAAAAACAAAATTGCTGTAGTTTATGCTGAGGGAGAAATTGTTAATGGTACGGGTACTCCCAGACAAATAGGAGGCGATCGTTTAGCAAAGGAATTGCGACGACTACGATTTGATGAGAAAGTTAAAGCTGTGGTTTTGCGAGTGAATAGTCCTGGTGGAAGTGCTTCAGCATCGGAAGTTATTGGGCGAGAAGTCAAGCTGACAAGGGAGCAAAAACCAGTAATTGTATCTATGGGTAATATAGCTGCTTCTGGTGGATATTGGATTTCAATGAATGCAGACAAAATATTTGCTGAACCTACTACTATTACAGGTTCTATTGGAGTTTTTGGTGTTTTGTTCAATATTCAAGAGCTGGGCAATGAAAATGGTATTACTTGGGATACAGTGAAAATTGGTAAATTTGCCGATCTGAATAATAATTCTCGTCCTAAAACTGAGGAGGAGTTAGCTTTGATTCAAAATATGGTGGATTCAATTTATGAGCGTTTTATTACAGATGTAGCAACTGCTCGTAATTTAGCAAAGGAGAAAGTAGCTGAAATTGCTCAAGGTAGAGTTTGGTCTGGTGTTAATGCTCAAGAATTAGGTTTGGTAGATGAGATTACTGGAATAGAGGGTGCGATTAAGTTTGCGGCAGAAAAAGCAGAATTGGGAGATAATTGGAAAGTTGAAGAATATCCTAAGTCTCGTAGTTTGGAGCAAAGAATTTTCCGCAGTCTTTCTGGTGTGGAAGCTGAAATATCAACTTCTCCGGTAGATCCACTGACAGCAGAATTTCAAAAGTTGCAGCAGGAGTTAGCTAGTTTGAGAGCTATGAATGATCCTTATGGAATTTATACTCGTTTGCCTTTTAATCTTAGAATTGATTGAAGAGGGAACAGGGAACAGGGAACAGGGAACCCACCCCTCGCCCCTCCCCCTCCCAACCCACCCCTAGCCCCTCCCAGGAGGGGAGGGGAATAATTGATAATTTATGGATAATAATTGATTTTATCTTTGATTTTTACCAGATGTCTATTAGGGTAAGCATTCAGCCGTCAGCTATCAGCTAGCCTCCTCCGGAGGAACTGCGTTAACAGCTATTGCCTTTAGTTAGTAATAAAAGCTTTCTTAATTGAGAAACGAAAAATCTTACTACAAAAGTCAGCTCCAAAGTCTATACTCATTTAAACTCCTTTCTTAAGCACAGAGTTTTATTGCTGATAGCTGATGGCTAATAGCTGAATGCCTACCTATTAGGTAAGTAGAACAATTTTCATATTACTTCTTACTTTTGACTTTTGACTTTTGACTTCTTCCTTCTTCCTTCTTCCTTCTTCTTGAATTTCAATGCTAGAAAATCTTAATATCAGAACAGCAAACCTATCAGAAAATTATATAATTGCCGAGCATTTTTATAAAATGTTTCAAGATATGGGCGTACCTACTGATTCTATTGAATCTAACTGGTTAGAAATTACCAAAGAGTATATTGATAATGCTAGAAAAAAACTATCTTATCAAGGCTTTATTGCTGAAGTAAATAATACAATAGTTGGTTCAGCTAGCTGTCAAATATTTGCTGGTTTTACTCCAATTATTCTTAAGCCGGAATATCTAAAATATGGTTATATTTGGGGTGTCTATGTTGAAGCAAATTATCGCCGTCAAGGAATTGCTAAAAAGTTGACGGGAGAAGCGATCGCTTATCTTAAATCTATTAGTTGTACTAAAGCTATTCTTCGTGCTTCGCCTCAAGGCAAACTTCTATATTCTCATCTTGGCTTTGATGAAAATAATGGAATGATGCAATTAGACTTGTCTTAGAATAATTTGCTACATCCAAGCCCCCTAAATCCCCCAAAATTGGGGGACTAGAGCAAGCAAATTGACTCTTGTTCCCCCCAAAGTTGGGGGGCTAGGGGGGCAAAATTCAGTATCAAAAAACTTTTCAGATATCCTCTAATACCAAATTGATAAATGTTTGCTACAAATATCTAGGGTATTTATTAGGAGTCAGGAGTCAGGAGTCAGGAGTCGTATGGGAATGTCTTTAATACCATTTTTTAGGGCATAAACTATCTTTTTAGTCAAAGGGACATTTCCTGTAAAGTCTTTTTATCGCTCTGACTATTCGTAACATTCTTTTTTGAAATTGGTATAATACCATGTCCGGATAATTAACCATAAAAAACCTTCTCTCTTTAAACCTTTATTTTCCTTCTGCCTCCTGCCTTCTGCCTTCTGCCTTCTGCCTTCTGCCTTCTTTTCTTATTAAAAATGTCAAAAAAACAAAAGTTTCCTCATCTTGTTGGTTCAAAATGGACAGCCAATCAAAAAACTTGGGGATGGCGACATTTCCAAGTAGTAAATCGTAAAAATCAAGGTCAATGGGTATTTGCTGAAATGGTAGCTTCCTGTGACTCAAGTGTGAGATTTTGGTTAAATGCTAAACAGCTAAAAGACCGCTCTCTTTGGAAACCTGGATGGCAATCAACACAAGAATTAGAAGCCATTGAATAATTAATAATTAATAATTAATAATTAATAATTAATAATTAATAATTAATAATTAGGGCTTGCTGATTAAATCTAAAAGCATTGACATATAAAGACAAGTGCCTGTTTGGGGTAAACAAAAGTGCAAGCTTTTCAGCTCTTCATGCTCAAAAAGTTAGTATTTTAGGCGCATAGTTGGG
>NZ_JAAHHG010000085.1 GCF_010692555.1 Okeania sp. SIO3B5
AAGGAGCGTATTTTAGGCGCATAGTTGGGCAGAAAAATCATTCTTACAATTCTTACTCCTACCTCCTCGCTCATTCCTATTTCTCCTGTCTCCTGTCTCCTGTCTCCTATCTCCTATCCCTACTCAAAGACTTTTTCAGCAAACCCTAATTAGGGCTTGCCGATTAAATATCGCGCGTATTGACTGGTATTGGTTTGAGCAATTTTAGGTCTGGAGGGGGTGCGAGGTTTTAGGTGGTAATGGTTCAAAAATTCAGGATTTTGCTCAACAGTTAGGCAGAACAATCTTGGGACAAAACTTACCTCCTACCTCCTCCAAATTCCCATTCCTCCTGTCTCCCCCTCCACCGGAGGGGTTAGGGGTGGGTTGTCTCCTGTCTCCTATCCCTACTAAAAGACTTTTTCAGCAAACCCTAATTATTAATTATTAATTATTAATTATTAATTATTAATTATTAATTATTGAACTGTTCCCTGTTCCCTGCTATAGAGCTAGGCTTCAATTCCGATCGCTTCTATGGCTATTTTTAATAACGAATGATGTGAATATCTTTTTAAAATAATTGATAAAGCTTCATCCAACTTAGCTTCCAAATCTTGATTTTGAATATCCACAATTATTTGATAGAGAAGTTCAAAAGTAATTCGTTCATCTTTGATCAAAACAATATATTCGCCATTATCTGCATTTTTAAATTTATCTAATTCTGCCATACTTTTTTCACCACTAACTTTATACCCTCTAGCATCTCGATATAGATAAAACTTGAGGTGAGAATTTCTTGCTACTAATTCATTCCAGTTAGTCATCCGAGAAAAAAAGGCGTTACCTCCTTCATATAAAAAACCTATAGCGTAACTTTGAGTTTCTGTTTGAATAACCAGGTGATCTGGAATTTTTTTCGGTCTATCAAAGGTTAGAAAATCTAACTTGAGAGATGGTTGAATTATTTTCAAAGATTCAAAAATTTTCTCCAATTTTCCCCGGTCATCACTACTTGTAATAACTTGAGACTCACTATATTCTTCTTCTATTTGCTGATACTTTTGATTCAAGTAATCTCCGATGATTTTATTAGTATCAGTTTGAGTTTCCTGATGAACAGATTTTTGATTATTTTGCTCAATTTTTTCCTCTAGATTCGATTCAATATTCAGTTTTTCAGCTATCTTCAGAACAAGTTCTTTAATTTGTTTAATGTCTGAAACCAAATTTTGTAAATTGGAATTATTCTGTAGTGCTATTTGACTATTTGTCTCAACTTTCAGATAATCTGGCAGGGGAATATTATGAATTTTATAATTATAGAAATCTGCAGCAGAATTAATAATTGATCGTATAGAATTTTTACTTAATATCTTCTGAATTTCTTGTGGTGTGAAAAGTTGTTCAATCGTCAGATTAATAGACTTAGATTTTTCATTGAGAATTGTGATTAACTGTTCTTCAGATGGCTTATTTAAGAATACTTGACACTGAGAAATTCTATCTACAATAGAATCATCAAATTCTTGTTTAAACTGCTCCCATCGGTCGGGGAATAAATTTAGGATAATCAAGCTATTAGGAATATGAGTAAAAATTTCTTTAATTGCTTCTCCAAAACAGTGCAAAAGATTCTGATTATATTCCCTACCTAAACCTTCTAATTGATCAAAGACAATAATCAAAGGTTCGTCTAAAAGTGATAAATAACCCAATACCTTTAACGCTTCTAGAGATACTTCTTCTCGATTGATACTTTTATTCCAAGATGCTATTTTAACTTTATCTAATAATTTTTGAGGTACATCATTCATTGCCAACCATTCTCGAATTATGCGACGATAATCTATGGCTCTATATCCACAAAACTTGATAATTCCTTTGAATATTTCTGGTGCATATCCTGCCGTTGAATGATTTGTACTCCACCACAAATAAGACCGATTTTCTATATGTTCCCAAAACTCTCGTTTAGCTTGAGTATCTGATGATAAAAAAGAGAGTAATTCCAGGTTTCCATTTTTGACTAACTCTATAACTGTCTGGTCTTTTTTACTTTCTTTTTTCGGGTACAAATCTGGATTTTCTACAATAATTTCTTGAAAAATTTTGGCACAACTATTAGCAATTAAATATTCTAGTTGAGTATAGTTAATTTTTGGTATACATCTAATAAGTGATTCAAGTATACGACTATAAATATGATAAATAATAGCATCAGGATTGTTAGGTTGACGGATAAATAATAGTCGGTTAGTTTTTAATCTACTATTTGCTAATCGCATCATTAGGTGAGTTTTGCCAAACCCTGGTTCTCCTACTACAACAACTCCTTTACTTTGATGATTAATATCTTGTTTAATATCTTTGAGAGTAGATTGTATTCTGTTAAATTCTTGACTAAAAACATTATCTGCATCGCTATGTATCTGAAAAGGATGATCGACTCGACTACTTCCAAATGGATTTTTTCTTTTTTGTAGTTTAGCTCCAAGATGTAAATCGATCATAGGTACTTAATAAGCAAAATTTTGATAATATCAATTATTATATCTTGTTTTGATACTCAAAAGAAATATTTTGGGCTAAATAGTAAGACTTCTAATAAATCTATCAGAAGTCAGAAAAAAGAGGGATAAAACTTACGCATTTATCAGTGAATGCTTTGATATTTAATCAGCAAACTCTATTTACTCATGTAAAAGCGATGTAGCTACCGCACTTGCCCTGCCAACGCGATATTAAACTTTTCAACCCAATTCTCATTCTGTGAAGCTTCAAAAACGGCAAGGTATTTTCCCTTGCATCCCCAAAAAAATCGTGATAGTATTTTATTACTGGGTGTAACTCGCCCCTACGCATGACTTTTTATTCAACGCCAAAACAGCATTTCGTCACTGAATACATATAGAAGGGATACTCGCACCATCAACAGTATCAATATTTACTCATTATAGAAGCGATGTAGCTACCACACTTGCTCCGCCAACGCGATATTAAGCTTTTCAATCATCATTTTGTGAAGCTCATAAAAAACGACAAGGTATTTTCCCTTGCATCCCCAAAAAAATCGTGGTAGTATTTTATTATTGGCTGTTACTCGCCCCTACGCATGACTTTTTATTCAACTCAAAAACAGCATTTCGTCACTGAATACATATAGAAGGGATACTCACACCATCAACAGTATCGATATTTACTCATGTAGAAGCGATCGCTACATTAACTTTTCAATTTAATCATTATTTTGTGAAGCTCATAAAAAATCGTGATAGTATTTTATTATTGGGTGTAACTTGCCCCTACGCATGACTTTTTATTCAACTCAAAAACAGCATTTCGTCACTGAATATATATAGAAGGGATACTCACACCATCAACAGTATCGATATTATTTACTCGTTATAGAAGTAGCTACCGCACTTGCCCTGCCAGCGCATTATTAACTTTTCAACCCAATTATCATCCTGCGAAGCTCCTAAAAAACGACAAGGTATTTTCCCTTGCATCCCCAAAAAAATCGTGGTAGTATTTTATTATTGGGTGTTATTTGCCCCTACGCATGACTTTTTATTCAACCCAGAAACAGTATTTCGCCACTGAATACATATAGAAGGGATACTCACAGCATCAAAGCACCAGAAAAATTATTATCCTGTGAAGCACTCAGAAAATAAGTGACGACAGGAAAAATTTTCACCCTCTCAACACATCCATATATTTACTCATTTAGAAGCGATGTAGTTACCGCACTTGTTCTGCCAACGCTATTATTCACAACCAAAGAAAAATTATCAAACAGGATTGGGTCGCGCAACCCCGCCGGGAAATGGCGAAATATTTTTGGAGAGTTGCTCACGCATCCCCGTTACAAAAATAACTTCTGACTTCTGAATTCCTTAACATCCTGTGAAGCTCCAAAAAAACTGCAAGGTATTTCCCCTTGCATCCCCAAAAAAATCGTGGTAGTATTTTATTATTGGGTTTCACTTGCCCCTTGGCATGACTTTTTATTCAACCAAAGAAAAGCATTTCGGCACTGAATATATATAGAACCTCCGATCATATCTTTGTCGGCTATTCAGTTTTTTTGTCAGTCCTCAGGAGTCAAGAGGTAGAGGGAAGGTATCAGAGAAAAAGGTTGAAAAATACTCCCCATCTCCCCATCTCTTTTCCAGAAATGATCAATTGTTCCTCCCTTTTACCTACTCCCTACTCCCTACTCCCTACTCCCTACTCCCTACTCCCTACTCCCTCTTCTAATAAGGACTAGAATCAAGTTCTCCATTCTCGACACTAACTTGATAATCAGCAGTTGATGGTCTATGATTCAAATCAAAAGTTTCACCATTTCCTTTTTTCCAGATTTTGAACCCACTAAAAGTTAATGGAATTTGAGGGTTACATTCTTCTGGTAAATGGTCTCCCAATACAAAATAAACAAACCCATTTCCAACTACTTCAGCTAAACCACTTTTATCCACAATTAACGAAGTATCTTCATCAATACCAATACCTAGAGCAGTATCAGATCTTCCATCTCGGAGTAAACGAGCAACAAACGTCATTAACCTACCCATGCGATCGCGCTCATAGAAGTGAGTATCTATAACAGTTCCCCGAAAATTCTTCCAGTCGAACAAACCTCGATCTAGAGTAATATCTTCATAAGGATCTTTTAGTGCAGTTTCACTGGTGACTGTATCAGAACAACCATTAAAGACAAAGTTACTTTGGATCATTGCACCAGCACTGGTACCACCAACTGCCCCACCCTTGGCAATAACTGACTGAACAGCTTGATCAACTTCCGTATTTCGATAATTCCGCAAATATTGACATTGGTCGCCACCTGCAAAAAAAATTACTTCGGCATTCTCAATTGGATCTACTATATTCTCTTTTTGACCATCTTCTCGATCAGAAATTATCAGAGTTTCCACCGAGTCTACCCCATCCATATCTAGAATTGGTTGATTATAGGCATCGCTACCTGAGTCACGAATTATAATCACATCTATTTTCTCAGTACAAGAATTGCATCCTCGGACTTGATTAATCATCCACTGAAGAGCAGAGTCTATATCAAGGCCACCACCACCAAAGTTATAAACTGGGCCACTGTACATTACACTTAAATTAATAGAATTGTTTTCTAAATAACTGTAGCTTTTTATCTGCGTAGAAAAAACCATGGTAATTATTAAGCAGAAAATTACGATGACTTTAAGTAATTTTATGGATGGGGAAGTTAGCAACAAATAAAATGAGCAAATACACTTCATAGATTTAGGTAATTGTCTCAATAATATTGTATAGCAATGTAAGCATTTCCTCCGGGATACTACGCAAACAGCTATAAGTTATTAGCTAAATACTTACGATAATTTTTTTTATTGAAAGATAACCTAAAATTAACCTACAAGCTCTAATATATATTAGATATCTCCAGAAAAGAGGCAGTAGGCAGTAGGGAACCCAGCCCTAACCCCTCCCAGGAGGGGAAAGAATTGATAATTTATGTGGGATAATTGATTTGATTTTTTATTATTGGAGATGTCTATTAGTTTTATTCATAGTTGATAATATAAATGTCTAAATATAGCGTTATAGAAGTTAAAAATCTTGATAAAAATTTTAAAGGAAAACCTGCTTTGCAGCAAGTTAATATCTGTGTTGAACCAGGAGAAATGGTGGGTTTAGTTGGTGCTTCTGGTTCGGGAAAATCTACTTTACTACGACTTATAAATGGTTTAGAGCATGGAGATAAAGGTATCATTTACATATATGGTACAGCTTTACAAACAGATGGAGTTTTTCACTCGCACATTAGAAAATTACGTTGCCAAATAGGTTGTATTTTTCAGCAATTTAATTTGGTCAAACGACTAACAGTAATAGACAATGTGTTAGTAGGAAACTTGGGGCAAATGTCTCTTGTAAATTCGGCACTACGTCTATTTACAAAAGAGCAAAAAATACAGGCACTTGCTGCATTAGAAAGAGTAGGAATTTTAGAACAAGCTTATAAAAAAGCAGCCCAACTTTCTGGAGGACAACAACAAAGGGTAGCGATCGCTCGTTGTTTAGTACAGGGAGCTAAAATTATTCTAGCAGATGAACCCATAGCTTCTCTAGACCCGGAGTCTGCTCGGAAGATAATGGAATTATTGTGCGAACTCAACCGAGAAAATAATATTACTGTTGTTAGTTCTCTACATCAAGTTCAAATGGTACGTCGGTATTTTGAACGTACTATTGCTCTGAGAAAAGGAGAGGTTGTATTTGATGATCGAACAGTTAATCTTAGCGGTCGTAAACTAGACGAACTTTATGGTGCAGCGGCAGAAGAATTGATATTGAAAGGTCATGGAGAATTAGTTTAGTTAATTAGGAGTCAACCCACCCCTAACCCCTCCCAGGAGGGGAAGTCAGTCGGACCGAATCAGTAGGGAAGAAAGAATAAGAAACAGTGAGCAGAAGGAGAATGTTTTTTATGGCTAATTATCTGAACACGAAATTATATCAGTTCTCATTAATTAGTCATAATAAATTAGCTATCTTTAGTCATCTTTAGATGACTTTTGCTTTGAGCCAAGAAATTTATTTCTTGGCGGATGACATGGTTCGCCAAAATGACATGGTTCGCCAAAATGACATGGTTCGCCAAGATGACATTATTCGCCAAGATGACATGATTCGCCAAAATGACATTGTTCACCAAGTTCGCCAACCTCGCCAAGCCAAGCCAAGATTGAAATCCTTGGCTAATAGTTTAAGTCATCTAAAGATGACTATTGAAGATTATGCCATCTTTTTCATATATTGTGGTTAATTAGTGCAACTTGATATTAAACCTAAAAGAAAAAAATAATTCAGAATTTATAATTTAAATTTATTTGTAGTAAAGATATAAATAAAAATGAAAAAAATAACTAATAATTTTCACCGTATTGATAAAACTATTATCGCTGCTCCAGCAATTATAGAAATGTTAGCCAAAGAAAAAAAACGGGTTACTAATACTCGCATAATGTTTGTATTGGGTGCTGCAATTATTCTGGTTTTTTCTGCTCTACAAAGTGAAATAAATTTTTTAACTTTATTCCAAAAAAGCGGTAATATGGTTGAATATATTCAATCATATTTTCCTCCTGATTTTTCCGATTGGAAAATTTATTTAGAAGACACAATAATTACTATTTCAATGGGTCTTTGGGGAACTATTTTAGCAGCAATTTTTGCCGTTCCATTTTCCATTTTAGCATCAGAAAATATGAGTCCAATTTGGATAGTACAGCCTATTCGTCGAATTTTAGACGCCATGCGGGCAATTAATGAAGTGGTATTTGCTCTAATATTTGTAGTAGCTGTTGGTTTAGGTCCCTTTGCTGGTGTTTTAGCTTTATTTGTACATACAGCAGGTACTTTAGGAAAACTTTTTTCTGAAGCAGTGGAGTCAATTGAACCTGGTCCCGTTGAAGGTATTCGTGCTACGGGTGCTAGTAAAATTCAGGAGATTATCTTTGGGGTAATACCTCAAGTAATGCCATTATGGACTTCCTTTGTGTTGTATCGTTTTGAGTCAAATGTTCGTTCTGCTTCTGTATTAGGAATAGTAGGTGCAGGAGGTATTGGAGTTTCTCTTTATCAAAGTTTTGGTTCATTTTTGTATCAAAAAGTTTGTGCAATTTTAATTATTTTAATATTGGCAACTTCAATAATAGATTTATTATCAGCAAAATTAAGAAATTGGCTAGTTTAATAAGGAGTAGGGGAGTGGGGGAGTAGGGGAGTAGGGGAGTAGGGGAGTAGGGGAGTGGGGGAGATAGGGGAGTAGGGGAGTCCAGTAGGGTGTGTTAGCGGCAGCGTAACGCACCAGCACCCTACATCTATTGTCAGTTCAGTAGGTTGGGTTAAGCGATCGCGCAACCCAACAATCAAGGGGACTTGTGAGATTAATTTGTTGGGTTTATCCTAACGGATAAGCTCCGCTAACGTTCCTCAACCCAACCTACTTCTACTAAAGATAGCTAATTTATGATGGCTAATTAATGAGACTTGATATAAATCCTGATTATTTATTCTGTACCAAACTTTACCCCTCCTTTAATTTCGTTTTGAACCAATATCACCAATTTTTATAGAACCTTGGCGAACCACGTCATCCGCCAAGAAATAAATTTCTTGGCTCAAAGCAGAAGTCATCTAAAGATGACTAAAGATAGTTAATTTATGATGGCTAATTAATGAGACTTGATATAAATCCTGATTATTTATTCCCTGCCAAACTTTACCCCTCCTTTAATTTCGTTTTGAACCAATATCACCAATTTTTATAGTCCAGTAGGTTGGGTTAAGCGATCGCGCAACCCAAAAATAACGGAGACTTGTGAGATTAATTTGTGTGGCACAGGCTTCTAGCCTGTGTTTGTAATTTTCCTCTTAATCCGTATATCCGTGGCATAATCCCTGTGAGCCAACCCAACCTAACCAATGTTTACCTGTATTTGCAATTTTCCTGTTAATCCGTATATCCGTGGCATAATCCTTGTGAGCCAACCCAACCTACGACTAACTTTTGTTTGAACCGTAATTATTAATTATTACATCTCTAGAGTTACCAGGGATATTTATTCGATCGCGCATATTCAAATCTCGCTCAACAATATTAATATTAATATCACGCCCCACTGAAATATTCCTCGGAACTTCTGACTTAACCTCTTCCCACCCACCATCCGGTAAACCTTTACCCCCACACAATAACGCTACCGGAAAATCTTCTGTCTGAGAAAAGTCAAAAATAGGGGTTTGTTTTTTGCCTAATTGTCGAGCGCTTTCAGGAACAGTTTTTCCCACATAATTCATTAAATTGGAAACTTTGACCTCTTTATCTCCTGGTTTATTGCCACCACCATGTAATGCTTCCAGAAAATGTTGTGTGTAGATACTCATTTTTCCATCAGAGCGTATCCATGATGACTCCTCTCCTGTGGATGAGGTGAATAATGCTCGCCCTGTTCCTTTTCTTAATTCATCTATTAAGTTTTTCGGGAGGGCGGTTTGACTGAAGTTTTCCGGTAATTCTAGTTCCTCTGTTTCTTTGGCAGTTGCCATTCCTTGGGCGTGACAACTATCTATAATTACTAATAGTTTTTGGGCGGATATTTGCTGGAGGGCGTTGTTAAATTCTGTTGCTGGTAATGCTGTTTTTTGTAGTTTTACCGGACTCGTGTCGTGGGGGATTAAATAATAGTTTTGGGTTGATTTATCTAGCCAACCATGACCGGAATAATAGACTAATATTGTGGCTTCTTGGTCATTTTTTGCTTGTTGTTGGAGCCAGTTTAAGTTGTCTAAAATGTTTTGTTTTGTTGCTTGTTCATTGCAGAGGAGGCGGAGATAATTTTCATTGTCAATGTAACTACATAAGTCGGGTTTTGTGAGGAATGATTTGATAGCTTGAACGTCTTTGACTGTGACGGGAAGTGACCAGTTGGGGTATTTGCAGTCGCCGACTCCTATTAGTAGGGCGTAGTTGTGAGAAAGTGTGTTAGACATGAGTTTTTTGGGAGTTTGTTTGTAGTATTGAAGGCGTTGTTGGATGGTTTGAATGACTTTTATGGTTTTAGATAAACCCTTTTTAAATTTAAAAGAGCTATTATTTTGTAGTTTTTTTGTTAACTCAATAATTGTCTTTTCTGAACCTATTTTACCCAGAGCTTTTGCTGCTTTATCACGCATATCACAGCTTGAGTTTTTTAGCAGTGGAATTAGTTTCGGTATTGCAGTTTCTGAACTTATTTTACCCAAAGCTTCCACTGCACTCCTACGAACATTAGAGTCTGAGTCTTCTAAGAGTATAATTAATCCTGGAATTGCATTTTCTGAACTTATTTTACCCAAAGCCTCTGCTGCACTCCTACGAACATTAGAGTCTGAGTCTTCTAAGAGTATAATTAATCCTGGAATTGCATTTTCTGAACTTATTTTACCCAAAGCCTCTGCTGCACTCCTGCGAACATTAGAGTCTGAGTCTTGTAGTAATTGAATTAATCCTGAAGTTGTATTTTCTGATTTTTCAGAAACAGTAACTATATTACCTAGAGCTTCTGCTGAACTCTTGCGCACATCTTTGTCTGAATCTTTTAGCAATTGAATTAATCCCGGAATCGCAGTTTCGGAACCTATTTTTCCTATAACTTCTACTGCTTTACAACGCACATTAGATTCAGGGTCTTTGAAAAGTTTAATCAATTCAGGAATCAAAGTTTCCAATGCAATTTTTCCCAGAATATCTACTACTCTGCGACATATATTAGAGTCTGGGTCTTTGAAAAGGTTAATCAACTCAGGAATAGCAGTTTCCGATGCAATTTTTTCTATAGCTTTCACTGCTGTCAAGCGAATATTATAATCATTGTTTTTTAGAAGTTTAATCAATTCAGGAATAGCAGTTTCCGATGCAATTTTTCCCAGAACATCTACAGCAGTGTCACGCACATTTTTGTCTGAGTCTTTTAAAAGTTTAATCAATTCAGAAATAGCAATTTCTGAGCCAATTTCTGATAAAATTATCACTGCACTCTCACGCACGTTATCATTTGAATCTTTGAGAAGTTTAACTAACTTATTAATCAAAGTCTTTAAATTAATTTTATTTAAAGTATCTGCTGCATTTATATAGAAATAAGAGTTTGAATATTGTAGATAATTAATGAATCCATAAATAACGCTTTTTGAATCAGTCTTGTTTAAATAATTTTCTATACTTCCACTTATATAATTATCTGATTGTTTGATAAAATTAATTAATCCGTCAATAAAAGCTTCCGAACCAATTTCACTCAGAATATCTATGACAACCCAACGTATATCGTAACCTGAATCTTCTAGCAATTTAGTTAACCAATCAATAGCAATCTCAGTATTAATTTTAGTTAAACTCTCTGTTGCACTTTTGCAAACATCTATGTTGTCATGTTGTTCAAGTTTAATTAGCAAATCAATAGCAATCTCAGCATTAATTTTAGTTAAACCCTCTCCTGTCTTTTGGCAAATATCTTTGTCGTAGTGTTGTTCAAGTTTAATTACCCAATCAATAGCATTTTTTGAAGCAATTTGACTAAGACACTGTACTACCATAATATGCGCTTCAGGGTTTGGGTATTCTAGAAATTTAGTCAACCAATTCACTAGGAGTTTTTTGGTTAACCAATTATAATCAATTACTATTCTAGGAAGTTTAGAAAGAGCAACTTCTACTAAAAAAAGGAAATTATTACTATTCTTATAATCAAATTTTCTTAATAACTTAATAGATGACAAGATACTTGCAATTTCACAATTGATTTCATACAAAGCAGAGAAAGCAGCAGAACACACATCTTTATTGAGATGTTCTAGAAGTGGAACTAATTTTGGAATGGCAGTTTCTGAACCTATTTTTCCTAAAGCTTCTGCTGCACTCTCACGCACTTTTTCGTTTGAGCCTTCTAGCAGTAGAATTAATCCTGGAATAGCACTTTCCGAACCTATTCTACCCAAAATTTCTGCTGCTCTCTTACGCATATAAGAATCTGAATCTTCTAGAAGTAGAATTAATCCCGGAACAGCAGCATCCGATTTCGTTAACGCTGCCAACTTAACCTTCACCAACCCAGGCAGTTCCAACCGCTCAACCTCCCCAAAAACCTGCTCCTGAAACCTCCTTTCCACCTCTCCCACCAACCTCGCACCCAAAAACCAATCAACCTCCAACGCCAACCTTACCACCCGCACTGCCAACCTCTCATCCTCAACCAACCCCAACATCAACCCCACAACTTCCGTCCACTTCAAATAATTCAAATAATCCCACTGCAACTCATAGTCACTCAAACCAGACAACTGCCATAACAACCTTTCCGCCACATAATACTCCTGCAACAACTGATGGCGAAACGAAATCTCACCATCATCTCCCACCTGAATCAAATGATGCTCCAATAAATCTTCCAACCAACGCATTGCACAGTCAGTCGGAGCTACCACCTCCCCTCGCAAAAACTCCGTCAACACCTCCTCAGCTTTTTGTCGAGAAATAGCAACCATAATCTCAGTTTTCGACTCCCCATTCGTCATCACCCACGCCAACTCCTGCAATAACCGATCCCACCAACGTCGAGAACTTTCATCAACGGGAACATCCTGCTTGAGACGACTACTATAAGTCTTAGTAAAACTCCGAAACACCAACCCCAGATTAGCAGGTATTACTTTTTTATAGCCAAACACCGAACACAACATCAACAAAAACATGGGAGTTTCCCCCAACTCCCGCAACCTCCCCTGCAACTGCTGCCATAATTTTTCACCATGCTCAGGCAAATAAACACAGACAAACTCCTGCATTTGAGATTCAGTCAGAGGTTGCATTTCCAACCTTTTCTCAATCCCCAAATCTCCCCCCAGACTCAAATCTCGCGTGGTAAACACCATGGCAGTTCGGGGGTAGTCTTGCCGAAACGTTCTTACCTCTTGTCGTGCCGCTTCCGATGCCATCTCGTTAAACCCATCGAATAGGAGCAAAAATTCACCTTTACGGAGCCAAGTTTCTAGAGTTGCTGTATCTATATTTATGGTGGGGTGGTGTTTGTGGATAAATGCTTGAATTCTGGAAAGTATGGAAGATTGACTGTAGCGGAGTTCGATGAGGATGGGGATCGACCCAAGATCCCCCCCAACCCCCCTTAGAAAGGGGGGAGTTTTTCCTGTTTCCCCTGTTTCCAAAGAAGTTTCTGTTGTTTGTCCTTCATCCTTCCTTTGAAAGGCAGGAGTTTCTCTTGTTTCCCCCCTTTCCAAGGGGGGACTAAGGGGGGATCTTAATTTCTCCGCCTCCTCCAACAATAATCTGGCCAAAGCAGTAGATTTTCCTGACCCCGGCCGCCCCACCAACAACACATGGTTTGGGGCATATTTGCGCAACCCCTCCAAAACCGTCAACCGTTCAATTTTCTCTTCTTGTCTTTCCCTCTGCTTTTCCTCTGACTCAACAGTTTGTACCATCAAACCTAAATCCAACAGTGGGGAAATATGTTGCTGCTGCTCAAGAGACTTTTTTCCTCTCACATCCGTCAGAGTATAAACCTCCCACCATTTGGCGTAGTCCCGACAAATAGATTCTAGATAGGGCGTCCACATAAAGTCAAAAGTATTTTAAGTCAAAAGTCAAAAGTCAAAAGTCAAAAGTGAGAAATTTTAAATTAAAAGTTAGAATTTAGGAGATTCAGTATAAAGTCAAAAGTCAAAAGTCAAAAGTGAGAAATTTTAAATTATAAAGTTAGAAGTTAGAAATTTTAAATTAAAAGTTAAAAGTTAGAAGTTAGGAGATTGAGTCAGGGCTTACGCAAATTGACTTTTAAACCACCATCTGTAGGGGCGAATGGCATTCGCCCTCATTGGATTTAGTGTCCGTGCGTAAGTCCTGATATAATTTTAAGTTTATGGCAAATTATATCCTTAAATATCTATAATACCATTTGAAATTATGGCATTGCTGAGGGCAGGAACGGGAAAATATAAACGGGCAAGATGCCCATTCCACAAGACTACAAGACTATTAAATCATCCCGCATTTATGCAACGCCGAAATTATATCTATATACTTATTGCCAATTCCTATTCCCTATTCCCTATTCCCTATTTCTTATTTTAAAAAATGAAAAAACAAGATAAAACTTTACCCTTAACCCTACTAGGGGCAACCGTATTAATGATAATTGGTAGTGTCGCTGGCTACATTATCATAGCTTCCAAAGACACAGTAGATAATTTGCCCGTAGGTGCTGAAGTTGTGCCCAAAGATGCAATGATGACTATTTCTGTCTCTAGTAACCCTAGTCAATGGGAAAAACTGCAACAGTTTGGCACTCCAGAATCTCAAACTGCTTTTAAAAATCTATTGGGGCAATTGCGCGATCGCTTCCTGACGACTTATGGTTATAACTATCAACGAGATATTCAACCTTGGGTAGGCAAGGAAATAATGATTGCTTTATTGCGCAAGCAAACTCTAGAACCCTCTAACTCTAATACTCCCGACTCTCCACCACCACCTCCAGCTCAACAAGCAACTGTAGTAATATTACCCATCGCCAACCCTGCCAAGGCGAAACAAATTTTAGATCAACCACGCTCTCTGGAAAAAGGTAAATTAGTTAAACGTACTTATAGAGGTATTGAAATTACAGAAACGGAAGGAGTTCCTAACCAAGATATTTCTGCTGCAGCATTGGGAAATCAGTATTTAGTAATTACTGACTCCCAGACTTCAATGAATCAGGCGATCGATATTTATAAAGGAGACGAGTCTCTGGCAAAAGTTCCTGGTTATACAGCAGCGATCGAGAAATTGGAAACCTCTTCACCCTTTGCCTTCGTATATGTGAATATTCCTGTTGCTGCTGCTTATACTTCTAGTAAATCTATTACTCCTGTTTCTGAGGAAAATCTCAAACAACTTGAGGATAACCAGGGATTGGCAGCTAGTGTAAATTTAGTTCCTGAAGGTATAAATTTAAAAGCTATTTCTTGGCTCAAACCTAATAGTCAGAAAAAGTTTACCGTCGAAAACAGAGCTATGGAAATGTTAAATCGGATTCCAGGAAATGCTTTAATGATGGTATCTGGCAGTAATTTACAGAAAATGTGGTCTGATTATGTCAAAAATGCAGCAGCTAACCCAGTAGCTCCCATTAACCCAGATACATTGCGTAAAGCTGTGAAGAATACAACTAATATGAATTTAGATGAAGATTTTCTCAAATGGATGGCAGGAGAATACTCTTTGTCTTTGCTACCTATCCCTAAAAGTAAGGATGAGTTAAACAAATTTGCTGCGGGTTTTGTGTTTATGGTTAAAGCAAGCGATCGCCGTGCTGCGGAAGAGTCACTGAAAAAGTTGGATGAGGCAATGAAAAACCAAGAATTTGAAGTAGGTGAAGCTGTTGCCAGTGGAAAACCTGTTGTTAAGTGGACTTCGCCATTCGGTGGTTTTACTGTAATTCGTGGTTGGTTGAATGGGAATGTGGCATTTTTTACATTAGGAGGATCTGTAGAGAATCAAATTTTGCCTGCGCCAACAACTTCTATGGCTGAAAGTGCAGTGTTACAAAAAAGTTTACCACCAGAGTCAGAATCTTTTAACGGTAATTTTTTCCTTGATATTAGTGGCAGTTTCAACCCTCAAAATCTTTCTATTCCCCAACTACCTCCAAATCAAAAAGTTTGGATAGATGGTATGGAGTCAATTGGAGTCACATCTATTATTAGTAATAATCGTACTACCCAGTATGATGTATTTGTGAAATTGAAAAAACAACAGTAGTGTATAAGTCAAAAATTAAAAATATGGAAACTATAGATATTAATCAAGCTGTATTACAAATTAATCAACTATTAGAAATGGCTGCTGAAGGAAAGGAAATTATTATTACTAAAAATCACCAACCAATGGTGAAATTAATATCTGCCAAATTCCAAACTAAAAAACCTCCTTTATTTGGTAGCGACCGCGATCGTATTTCTATTAGTGATGATTTTGATGAGGAAGATTTTGATCAACCTAATACATCTATTGATGAATGGGAAAATCAGTTATTAAAGTTCATTAATTCACCTCTTAATTCTAATCTTCGTCCCCTATCTGATGAAGCTATTAGTAGAGAAAATATTTACACGAGAGAAGATGAGATGTTATGACCAGAAAATAAGGTCTCAAGCCTCCCCTTTGAAGGAGATGAAAAAGTTTCAATTCAGTATTGCAAGCCTCTGCCTGAAACCAGAGGTACTGATAACTGATAACTGATAACTGATAACTGAAATGACTTACCTATTAGATACAAACATTCTTCTGCGTTTGAGACAAACAACGCATCCTCAACATTCTAATGCACTTAAAGCTGTTCTATTTTTAAAGAAAAAGCAAGAAACCTTGTGTATTTTTCCGCAAAATTTGATGGGATTTTGGGTAGTAGCTACACGACCTATGGAAGTGAATGGTTTAGGATTAAATTTTCAACAAGCTCTACAAGAAATTCAGCTTCTCAAAACTTTTTTTATTCTCTATGAAGATAAGCCAAGTATTTTTCAACAATGGGAAATTCTAATTGTCAAATACCAGGTAATGGGAAAAAAAGCACATGACACTAGATTAGTTGCTGGTATGATTATTCATCAAGTTAATTATATTTTGACATTTAATATAAATGACTTTAAAAATTACTCGGAAATAACTGCTGTCGAGCCACTAAAAATTTTAGAAAATGAATAATACTCAATACTATTTCACGGAAGTTAAAAGCTATTTAACTTTTGATTAAATAATTTTGATTTTTGACTTCATTTCTAACTTTTGACTTTTGAATTATAGCAATGAGCGCTGGTATATTTACAAATTGCAGGAGGTGCCAAATAGCTAAAAGTCTTATATTATCAGCAATTTATTCCCCCTGTTGCCTGTTGCCTGCGCACAGCGCTATAAAAATTCTTACTTCACATGACTTTTAACTTAAAAAAATCTAACTTTTGACTTTTGAATTTTGACTTTTGATTTCAAAATTGATGGCCTAGATATTTCTGAAACGGATGAGATAAAATAGCCACAAGTTTGTCAGTGTCTCTGATATAGTATTCACGCAAATCAATACAGAGGAGATTACCTTCTAAGATTAGAAATTGCCAGATTATCCCTGTTGTTACAGCTCCATAAATGGGCAAATTTATATTTTCTCTCAAGTTAAATTTTTGAGCAGCAATCATTTCAGCCATACACTGGGGTAACCCTCCTTTAATATTTTCATTCTGGGCTTCAACTAATGTCAAAACTGGACGGCATATTTCATAAATTTCTCTTGAAGCTGTTAAAATAAAGTCACAAAAACCGTTTAATCCTAACTCAGAATCGATATTGAATTCTGAACCAGAAAAAAAACCTACCTCATTTTTATATATATCTCGGATTTCCAATAAGGTAGGGGCAATTAAAAGTTCAGAACGGGCTTTTTCTGTATTGATAGCACTTGCCAGAGGAATATTTCGTTCTAAAATTTGTTGCAGAAATTCGCTTACTTTTACAGGAGCAATGTCAGCAAATAAATTTTTTGATTCGTCTACTGTCAAATCAAAGCGATCGCTCACTTCAGCTATGGTTTTAAATTCACTGTAGGACATGGACTTTGGCTCCTTGTTATGTTAAAATCTAGCTTTTCCTAATAATAAATAGCTTAATTCATCTTCCATTCTGATAATTGCTAAACTAAGGATTTTTCCTGGCTCAAATTCATTACCTTTGACTTTTTACTTTTGACTTCATATAGGTTTTGACTTAAAATTTATGACTTTTGACTTTTAACTTGAAATTCTGATTTTTGACTTTTGACCTTTGACTTTTAAATTAAAAATATGGCTGCGGAAAGACAAGAAATTATTATTACTAAAAATCACCAACCAATGGCAAAATTAATATCTGCCAAACTTCAAACCAAACGACTTGCTCCTTTATTTTGTAGCCCTAAGCGTATCTATAGCAATCCTAAATGATTTGTGAAAAAATACGAATATCAAAATCTTAATGCTGTGACGATTTCTCACAAACAGCACAAAGCCTGCTGAGGTTATTGTCAGTTGAGCTATGAGAGCGAATAAATATTTTTTGGTTGAGCGGACTGTTTTTGAAACCAGACTAGAAAATTTGCTTGCTAGATTGCCTTGCAGTGGCTGGATTCGATTTAGTATCTATAAATTGCACAGAATCAAAAGTATTAATCCACAGATGAGCGCCACAACTTGCTGGTTTGTAAGGTCGATAGACTATTTGGCAAGGACCTGAAATATATAACTCATAACCATAATAGTTATCATTGCCGTGCTTGAGTGACACTACAGCTTCCAATTCTGTTGGAGGCTTATTTTTATTACTTTGAATTTTGTTTTGATTGACATGAATCATTTTTGGTGTGGTAGATTCTCTCTTGCGCCACATACCTTTCGGACCGCGCCGAGCCGGGATTATTACAGGCATTCCACTGTCTGATACTGGTATTTCCCAGAATCTGCCTTTTTTCTGTGCTCCTTTAACTCTTCCTTGAGCTAATAAAACTAATAAACGTTGACGAGACATACCTAATAAAAAAGACGCTTCTCTAGTACCCATGATTTTTTCCCTTAACTGTTGGACAATAGTTAAATTTACCTAAAAACAAATATACAGGACTTACGCAAAGACACTATATATGACGTATACAGGACTTATCCAAATTAACCTTTAAAACGCTATATGTAGGGGCGTTAACGATAGTTATGCGAAGCAAATGGCATTGGGGTTCCGCCAAGCTCCGAATAGCGCCCTCACTTGATATGGGAGCATCTTGCTCCCACTGCCTTCCATTATCCAATAATTTATATCAAATCCAGTAGCATCGGTATAATTAGATAGGGCTTGCTGATTAAATCTAAAAGCATTGACATATAAAGATAAGTGCCTTTTTGGGGTCGGCGGGTCGGGCGAGGCTTTAGACCCACTTTTTTGGTAATATGCTCCTACTGCCAAAAAATTAATTAATTGAATTTTGATATATTGCTAATTCCTTCTAAACTCTTAACTTCTGACTTCTGACTTATCAAAATAAAAAGGTCGCGCAACCCCGTCTTTTAAGGCGAAATATTTTTGGAGAGTTGCTCAAACCCCCGTTACAAAAATAACTTATGTAGGGGCAAATGGCCATTCGCTCCTACTGACTTCTGACTTCTGAGTTCGTTAAAACTGATGACTGAACCTCGCGCTGGATATACTCTACCTGTATTTGCTTGTGCTGCTGCTGTAGCTGCGCTCCATTGGATACGTCAAAATATCTCGTCTTTATCTACTGTCTCAATTAATTTAATTGAATCTGCAAGAATTGTAGATATTCCTATTGAGCAAATAGCTTTGCTGAAAAATAATATTGCCTTAGCTATTACTCGTTCCGATCCCGGTAATAATCTCGATCTAACTCGCAATACTCCTGTCTGGGCAATGGTAGAATTAACTGAGTTTTCTATAAGTGACGCTTCAGAACAAATTGTGATTTTGGGTGGCGCTGGAGTTGGACATCATATTAGGAATGGGGAAGCAGCTATCTATAGTTATGCACGACGACTGCTACAAGAAAATTTGAAACCTCTGCTAAATTTTAATGAACAAATTAAAGTGACAATTATCTTGCCAGAGGGACGTCAACTAGCAACTCGGACTTCTAATTCAGCTTTTGGCATAGTTGAAGGACTTTCTTTATTGGGCACTACAGGAGTTTCTCAACCTTTGAGTGTGCCTGGGCAACTTGATGCTTATCGGGAGGAGTTACAACAAAAGGCATCACAATTTACTTGTTTGGTTTTTTGTGTGGGAGAAAATGGTTTAGATATAGCGATGAAAATGGGAATACCACCACAGCAGACTATTAAAACAGCTAACTGGTTAGGCCCAATGTTAGTAGCTGCTGCTATTGCTGGAGTAGAGTCTATTTTATTGTTAGGCTATCATGGCAAATTAATTAAATTAGCTGGTGGAATTTTTCATACTCATCACCATCTAGCTGACGGAAGATTAGAAATTTTAACAGCTCACTGCGCAAATATAGGTTTGCCCACTTCTGTACTACAAGAAATTTTTGCTTGTACTACTGCCGAGGCTGCTTTGAAAATCCTACGGAGTTTCGATAAAGATAATGACAATAATTGGGTGGATCTGGTTTATGGGGCGATCGCCTACCGTATAGAGGAACGTAGTCAAGCTTATATTTTTAATCATAGTCAAAAACAGGTCCAAGTAGGTTCGATGTTATTTGACCGCGATCGTAAAATTTTCCTAAAAACTGAAGTTGCTGATACACTTTTCGCACAAATTTGTTATTCTATTTAGAATACCATAACTCTAGATGAGGGTATTCATAGGAAAAATAAACAATAGTGGATGAGGGGCGGGGGAAAATTAAAAAACGGAATTGGTAAATGTCATAACTAGCTAGAGTGAGTAACTGGTTTAGAAGCAGATTATCATTTCCTAGTCAGGATACCAAAAAATTTTTAATAGAACTAGCCTTGATGAATAATTCGGCAGAAAAAGCGATCCCTATTGCTCATTAATCAACTTAACCTGTCAGTTGCTAGCTTATTAGCGATTCAAGTATCAAAGCTTTTGTGGTAGTAGGAAAAATTTAGTTTGAAACAAAAAGTGTGGAGAAACAAATTTTCCTCACAAAAAAAACATATATTTATATCTTACTAAGCTTGGGCTGACAAGTTAAAACTCAGTCAAATTAACCTCACAAGTAAAATATTATAGCACATTAACCGTGACTCTAACAAAACAGACAGAAGAAATTTCAGATTTCTCCACTCAATTTAATCGTCAGATGATCGTGATTCTGGACTTTGGTTCTCAATATTCAGAACTAATTGCCCGCCGGATTCGCGAAACTCAAGTATACTCAGAAGTCATTTCTTATCGGACAACTGCTGAAAAACTGGCAACTCTCAATCCCAAGGGAATTATTCTTTCTGGAGGTCCTAACTCAGTTTACGACGGAGTTGCACCTCATTGCGACCCCGAAATTTGGCAGTTGGGAATACCAATTTTGGGCGTGTGCTACGGAATGCAGTTGATGGTACAGCAATTAGGGGGTGAAGTTAAACGCGCTCAATTAGCTGAATATGGTAAAGCATCTTTATCTATAGATGACCCTACAGATTTGCTGACTAATGTGGAAGAAGGCACAACCATGTGGATGAGTCATGGAGATTCTGTGGCGAAAATGCCTTCTGGTTTTGAAGTATTAGCTCATACGGATAATACTCCCTGTGCAGCGATCGCTCACCATAAGAAAAAGCTCTATGGGACTCAGTTTCACCCAGAAGTAGTTCACTCTCTTGGTGGTCAAGCTTTGATTAGAAATTTTGTGTACCATATTTGTCAATGTGAGGCAACTTGGACAACAGAAGCTTTTGTAGAAGAAGCGATTCGAGAAATTAGAGCCAAGGTAGGGGATAAACGAGTATTATTAGCACTATCTGGGGGTGTTGACTCTTCAACTTTAGCATTTTTGCTGCATGAGGCGATCGGGGATAAATTAACTTGTATGTTTATTGACCAAGGTTTCATGCGGAAGTATGAACCAGAAAACTTGGTGAAAATATTTCAAGAATCTTTTCATATATCAGTTGAATATGTAAATGCTCGCGATCGCTTCTTGGCTAAACTCAAAGGAGTTACAGACCCAGAACAAAAACGCAAATTAATTGGCCATGAGTTTATCCAAGTATTTGAAGAGGAGTCAAAACGTTTAGGGCCTTTTGATTATCTGGCTCAAGGTACTCTTTATCCAGACGTGATTGAATCTGCTGATACTAATGTTGACCCTAAGACAGGGGAGCGGGTGGCTGTTAAAATTAAGAGTCATCATAATGTTGGGGGTTTGCCGAAAGATTTGAGATTTAAGTTAGTCGAACCGTTGCGCAAGCTATTTAAAGATGAAGTCAGAAAAGTAGGTCGCTCCATCGGTTTACCAGAAAAAATTGTGCGACGACATCCTTTTCCCGGTCCAGGGTTAGCAATTCGGATATTAGGGGAAGTTACGGATGAACGGTTGAAAATTTTGCGAGATGCTGACTTTGTTGTGCGTGATGAAATTGAACAGCAAGGAATGTATCACGATTTTTGGCAAGCTTTTGCTGTATTGTTACCTATTCGTAGTGTGGGGGTAATGGGAGACAAACGTACTTATGCTTACCCTATTGTTTTGCGGTTTGTTTCTAGTGAGGATGGGATGACTGCTGACTGGTCTCGCGCACCTTATGATTTACTGGAAATTATTTCTAATCGCATTGTGAATGAGGTTAAAGGTGTTAACCGAGTGGTGTATGACATTACTTCTAAACCTCCTGGAACTATTGAGTGGGAGTGATCGGAACTCAGAAGTCAGAAGTCAGTAGGGGCGATTCGCGTTTGCGGAGCATTCCGTAGGAAATCGCCCGTACAGAAGTAATATCTAACTGATGAAACTTTTGTATACCGTAGGTTGGGTTAAGCGAAAACGCAACCCAACACCACCAGGATTTTTAACTTTCAAGCTACCTCGATCAAATAAACCTACACGATCGCAAACCTTGCTGATCGTGTAATTTTTTTGACTACTTATTAGATACTGACAATATTTTATATAATTATTGCTCTGCTGATTAAATATTAAAGCATTGACTGATATTGGTTGTAGCATTTTTTTGTCGAAAAAATTGCCAGCTTTTCAGCGGAAAGAGCTGCATAAAGCTAGTATTTTGGGACGATTATGGCAGAAAAATCACTCTTACAATTTTTCCGACTACCTCCTCTATAATTCCCCGTTTCTCCTGTCTTCCCCTCCTGGGAGGGGCTAGGGGTGGGTTGTCTCCTACCCCTACTAAAAGACTTTTTCAGCAAATTCTAATTATACCAGACAATCTAAATAAATTTCAATCAAATTTTTCAGTTGATGATAATTTTGTGGTTCAGGCGATCGCCAATTAGAACCTATTAAACAGCGCCAATATAGAGATATCCTTAAGGTTTAACACTATACATATTGTCTTTGCGTAAGTCCTAACCAGAAGGAAAAGAAGATAAATAATTTGTCAAAAAACCAGATTTAGCCCTCAAATTAATTCATAAAACTTTGTCGAAAAAATATCGTCCTAGTGTAGTTTTAAAAGTCCAGATAATTAGTGCCATACACCAGGTTTCTTATTTAGATGCATAAATTTTGCTCCTCAAGATAAATGATTTTATAGAAACGTGAAAAAAACTATATGAAGGAAAAAACAATTCTATGTGTAGTTTTAAAAGTCCAGATAATTAGGGCAATACAGGCGGTTTCTTGTTTAGGTGCATAAATTTTGCTCCTCAAGATAAATGATTTTATAGAAACGTGAAAAAACTATATGAAGGAAAAAACAATTCTATGATTTACAAAACCAAACGAATTGTAGCTTCCCTTGGAGCAACACTTATCGCTTTAGCAATAGGGAAACCAGCGATCGCTAGCATCTTGTACAATTCCTCTACAGGTCATTACTACGAATTCGTTCGCGGTGGATACACTTGGACTCAAGCAAAGTCACTAGCAGAAAATCGCTCTTATCGAGGTTTGCAGGGATATCTGGCAACTATCACCTCCCCAGCAGAACAGAACTTTATTGTTTCGAGATTTGGTGTCTCTGACTGGGGTGGATGGATCGGTGCCAGTGATGCTGGAAGAGACGGAACTTGGCGGTGGGTGACAGGGCCAGAAGCGGGAAGAGTATTTTGGCAGAACGGCACGCAACTTGGTTACAACAATTTTCATCCAGGAGAACCTAACGAGTTGTTAAGCAACACCGAAGACTACGCTCATATTTGGAAACATGGGGGTGGTACTTGGAACGACCTGCCAAATGATGTAGCGCGAGCTTGGGGTTGGAAGCATCCCGAAGCTAATTCCGTGGGCTATTATGTTGAGTACGGCGGCATTACACTAGAAACTGTGCCGACACTTGAATCATTTTTACTCAACGGTCGGAATGGAAACATCAATATTTTTGAAGGGCAGTCGGTCTCGGCAACATTATCTGCTCAGGATACAGACCTAGATATTCTCGACTTCTATGTTAATAATCAAAAGGTAAGTACCAGGACTCCATCGGTAAGTTCTGGCAGGGTATCCACAACAGTGTCATTAGGTCCGTTTGCTGACAACGGCACTTACACCCAGACCGCACAAGTAAGAGATGAAGACGGTGTTACTAGCCAAAGAATCACCGGAACCGTAAACGTCCAAAACGTAGCTCCAACCCTAGGAAATCTTAACCTGTCGAACACGGTCATCAATGAAGGACAATCAGCGTCTGTACAACTATCTGCTACTGACCCCGGCGCTGACAGCATATCCTTTTTCCTTAATAACCAAAATATCGGCACCGATTACCGGACTTCTGGCAACCGTGTCGTCAATAAAAATCTGGGGGTATTTGCAGACAATGGAAGCTTTACCTACACAGGTCAGGCAAGAGATGATGATGGTGGCATCAGTAATACCCGAACCCAAACCTTAACAGTTAGAAACGTAGCTCCAACCTTGCAAGGTTTTAACCTATCCAATGCGGTTATTAACGAGGGCGACTCCGCATTTGCAGAACTATTTGCCACTGACCCCGGTGCGGACTCTATCTCCTTTTTCCTGAACAACCAAAATATCGGCACTGATACCCGTACTTCTGGCAACCGTTTAGTCAAGACAAATCTGGGGGTATTTGCAGACGAGGGAACCTTTACCTACACAGGTCAAGCAAGAGATGACGATGGTGGTAACAGCAACATCTTTGCCAGAACCTTAACAGTCAACAACCTCGACCCCACCATTACTAGCTTAACGGAGGATTTCACCATCGATACCAACACAACATTCAATTTTGCTGCCACGGCGACAGACCCAGGTATTAACGATATTCTCACCTTTGATTGGGATTTTGATGGGGACGGTTTATTTGATGACTTTACAGGTAACAGCGGTGAATGGTTCTTCTCGAATCCCGGCCTTTATGAGATGAACTTGCGAGTCTCAGACGGTGATGGTGGTTTCGCTTACGGTTCTTTTAAAGCGGAAGCAGAAGACGTTCCCGAACCTGGTTCAATTTTGAGTCTGTTAACCCTTGGTGCTTTGGGTGTGGGGTCCCGTCTACGCAAGCGTAAGACCTAATAAAAAGCTCCTTTAATTGAGGGGTAGCGATCGCTCTTCTTAGTCAAACAGGACTTACGCAAAGACACTGTGTATAGAGTGAGTAACTATTGTCCAATAGTTATGACTACTATATATAGCGTAGCAGAAGCAGTTCCCGAACCTGGTTCAATTTTGGGTGTGTTAACCCTTGGTGCTTTGGGTGTCGGTTCCCGTGTACGCAAGGGTAAGACCTAATAAAAAGCTCCTTTAATTGAGGGGTAGCGATCGCTCTTTTTAGTCAAACAAGACTTACGCAAAGACACTGTGTATAGAGTGCAGTAACTATTGGACAATAGTTATGACTACTATATATAGAGTAGCAGAAGCAGTTCCCGAACCTGGTTCAATTTTGGGTGTGTTAACCCTTGGTGCTTTGGGTGTCGGTTCCCGTGTACGCAAGGGTAAGACCTAATAAAAAGCTCCTTTAATTGAGGGGTAGCGATCGCTCTTTTTAGTCAAACAAGACTTACGCAAAGGTACTATTTATAGGGCAAATAACTATTGGACAATAGTTGTGAGTACTATATATAGCGTAGCAGAAGCAGTTCCCGAATCTGGTTCAATTTTGGGTGTGTTAACCCTTGGTGCTTTGGGTGTCGGTTCCCGTGTACGCAAGGATAAGACCTAATAAAAAGCTCCTTTAATTGAGGGGTAGCGATCGCTCTTTTTAGTCAAACAAGACTTACGCAAAGGTACTATTTATAGGGCAAATAACTATTGGACAATAGTTATGAGTACTATATATAGCGTATATGCGTAAGTCCTAAGTCAAATAGACATCTCCAATAATAAAAACAGGAAATCAATTATCTGCTTCATAAAACCGATATAAAACGTCATAATATGACATTTTACTGTTTACTTCCTGCTTTCCTGCGGAATGCTGCGCAAACAACTGAGGCCGTCGGCGGTTACTCATCCACAGGCATTGACGACCGAGCCGACCGCATTTCTCAAATTAATACTGGCGTTTAAATCTCTATCTATTGACAACCCACATTCTGGGCAATCATAAGTTCTCAGATCCAAAGGCATATCTTGGACATGACCACACCTACTGCAAGTTTTTGATGATGGAAAAAATCTATCAACTACCACTAGCTCAGAACCATGCCATTCGCACTTATATTCTAGCTGTCGCCTGAATTCATAAAATCACTATCTGCTATCTGATTTTCGCTAGCTTATGATTGCGTAACATTCCGCTTACATTCAAATCTTCAATTGACACACTGCCGTGGTTTTTGGCTAAGTATGTTGTCAGTTTATGAAGTGCGTCATGACGAATGTTAGCTACTTTTCTATGCAACCTAGCTATCTTTAGTTGTGCTTTTTTCCAGTTAGCAGAGCCTACCTCTTTATGACGATTTAGGTATTGCAGCCTAGACAACTTAGCTTCAAATTTATGATACGATCTCACACTTTCAAATACTTTTCCATCACTTAATGTCGCTAAGGTTTTTACGCCCAAATCTACACCGATAGCATCAGTTTTTTGGGCCGTGGTTATGGGATGAAATTCATAGCTACAACTGAGATACCAATCACCCGCTTGTCTACTAATAGTTATTTTTTTAGTTAAGACCTCAATGGGTTCATAAGTTTTTACCATACCAATAAATGGTAATTTGTGATTTCACCCATTTAATTCTATTGGTTTTCCGCAATTATCAATTGTAAAAGAATCAGACCTACCTTTCTTCTTAAACTTTGGATATTTACCCAACCCCTGAAAGAATCTTTTAAATGCTTCACCCAGATTTCGGAAAGCATATTGATAAACTCTAGAAGATAATTTTTTCATCCAGGGTATTAGTGGTTTTGTGTGATTGGTAAAAACTTCTCTGAGCTTGCGTGCATTCGGTTTGTAACCATCTTTGTAGGCTGCATTCCATAAACTTAAACCCCAATTATAAACCCACCTTGAATAACCTGCGTGTTGGGCTAAAAGCGTTTTTTGCTGATTATTTAATTTGAGTTTGGTTCTAATGGATTTCATGTATGAGTCAGAAGAGTCTGCCTATAGTATATGGGAGTTTAAGGTATTATATAGTTATTATTTGATTAAGTCAATGCTCTTTTTTGAGTTGACGACTGTATTTTCAATTCCAAGAGAAAATTATCTCATTATACTGCGTTATAACGTAAATTGTTAACTAAGTCAATGCTCTCCCTGTTCTCTATTTTCTGAAGATGTCTAATAAAGCGATCGCCTCCCAAGCACATTTTTGTTTATTTTGCAACAAAGCCAGGTAAAATTATGATATTATTCAATACTCGTCCAATATGTCTCGGACTAACAGCTTTTTTTCTGGGACTTGCCATACCTCAATCTGCTAAGGCAGCATCTCTTATTAACTTTGAGAGCATACCCGGCCGTGTGCCCACTGAGGGTATCTCCATTGTTATTATCAGGCAAGACTTTCAATCGCTAACCTGAAATACTACATTTTGAAGTGCGGAATGTAGGTTATACTGTATAAATTATCTTCATTAACCTTTCTTAAGAGTTAAATTTTTGGGAAAATATTAAGCATAAATACTCAATTTCTACGTTATTATTTTCTCCTGAATTCTGGATTCTGACTCCTAAATTTTTATACTACAATTTGTCGTAAAGAATGTAGGATAGAATATTTATGCAAAGTGCGTAAATATAAATTTGTCTAGACGATGACTGTCGTTCATACTCCTCAAAGAAAAATATTAGTGAATCTTAAATAATTGATGTTTTAGACTTTAACTTAACCTTAATCTTTGTGGAAAATTCTGTGGAAAACTATGGTTGAATTGTGGAAAACTTTACCTTTCTGGAAAATCTTATATAAGGAAAAATAATATCAAATCCGTTCGATTTCGGTAAAAAAAAATTTCCATCTGAGCGCCATTGCCAAATCTTTCTTTATCTCCCCTACTTTGAGTGGAGAGGACACGGGGAGGGGGAGACGCGGAGACACGGAGAGAGGAAGACGCAGGGGTTTTCTTTAATAAATAGAGCGAGTAGATTAAATTACAGCACGAGCGCGACTCTATCTATGGGGTAAACCCATCGCGGGCAAGATGCCCGCACTACAATGTTTTCAGCATTTATCCTGTACATCATTTGCCCGAAACCTGCTGTCATTACTCAATTATCCAATCTCCGCGTCCCCGTATTAGGGGTCGATAGGAGCCTCACGACTCCCACCTCCCATTCAAAACCGGACGTGAGACTTTCACCTCATCCGGCTCCTGAGTTAACTAACCTGATTGTCACAGGCACAGTCTTCGTTTACCAGAGT
>NZ_JAAHHG010000086.1 GCF_010692555.1 Okeania sp. SIO3B5
AACGCGCAGGCGTGAGAACCATCTCTGGACTAGATGCCGTAAGGTATTTAGTTTAAGTGGACTCATTGAACCAAG
This sequence comes from Okeania sp. SIO3B5, assembly GCF_010692555.1. Lineage (GTDB taxonomy): Bacteria > Cyanobacteriota > Cyanobacteriia > Cyanobacteriales > Microcoleaceae > Okeania. Next base: position 76 of record NZ_JAAHHG010000086.1, read on the forward strand.
AATCCTGGTTTCAGGAGAATCCCCGTGCGTTTACGCCGGGGAGTATGTCAATAAGATAGTAGTTGGGTAGTGTTGCATTATCCGGCAATGTTTGTTACGAGAACAGTGGGAGCATCTTGCTCCCGTGGCAGCTCTTTGCTTTATACAGCGCTTTCCGTTGTTATGAGGTACACCCCGAAGCGGGCAAGATGCCCGCACTACAAAATTTTCACCATTTATCCTGTACCTCATTTGCTCAAAATCTGCTGTATAAGTACTAAAATTTTAAATAGTGTTTGATCAATGGGGTGGGTATCTTGCCTGCGGTGAAAATATGTGGAGCCAGGCATCCTGCCTGCGGTCGGGCCCATTCCACAAAACTATAACTATTAAAATCATCCCACACTTATGCAACGCCCCTATTTTCAAAGGAGCTTAACTAGAAAAATCACTACTTGTACACTACTAAAAATATCACTTCTGACTTCTGACTTCTGACTTCTGACTTTACTATAACTGCCACAAACTCCCATAACAAAATTCCTTAATTTTAACTGTAGAAATTTCTGTAAAAACCGATGGTGGATACTGACATTGCCATACTGTTTAAAATTCTGCCATTATTAAAAGTGTAAGTAAGCTTTAAGTTTAAGGATAAATAAATGAGTTTTTCCATTCAATCTCTATATACTTGGTATCGTAATACTATCCGCAATCCTAAATATCGTTGGTGGATTATTGCTGGAACATTGGCTTATGTATTGAGTCCTTTTGACATTTCTCCAGATTTTATCCCAGTTGTCGGACAAATTGATGATATTGCTATTGTAACTCTCTTGGTGGCAGAAGTTTCTCAGATGGTAGTTGAATATATGAAGTTACGTCAGGGTAAAGATGTGGCAGTTGCACCTGATATTAATGATAAAGACTCAACTACTACTGATACCACAGTTGATGTAGATGCTGTTTCTGTCAAATAAATTAGATTTAGGCAAAATTAGTTTTCTATTATTTTGTCTCGACTGTATGAAATATTTCAAATAAGAATATTTAACCTAAGTCTCCAGTTAATGAAAAATGATGGACTTGGGTTTATTTTTTGGCAGAAAAATGGTGTAACATCATGTCAAGATAATCAGTTATAAAAAAAACTTCTCCCTTTGAACTTTTCTTTCCCTTCAGCATAGCTGCCTTCTGCCCTCTGCCTTCCCTGGACTTGGGTTTATTTTTTGGCAGAAAAATGGTGTAACATCATGTCAAGATAATCAGTTATAAAAAAACTTCTCCCTTTGAACTTTTCTTTCCCTTCAGCATAGCTGCCTTCTGCCCTCTGCCTTCCCTGAACTTGGGTTTATTTTTTTGCAGGAAAATGGTATAAGTTTACGGGTATTTGCTACGAGTAGGAAATAATGAAATTTAGGGAACTTGTAAATCAGCTTGGTGGTGAGGCGATCGCTAGTAGCCTAGAAAAAACTAATGGTGTGGTCCCAGATATTACAGGTGTGGCCCCAGTGGATGAAGCATTAGCAGGTACTCTTAGTTATATAGAAGGACCAAAATTTGCCAGTTATTTAGGCACGACAAATGCTAGTGCTTTGATTTTGCCCATGGACGAGACTCTGCAAACCCAGGCAAGCGAACGTGGCATTGAGTGGGTAGCAGGAAAAGAACCGAGATTATTATTTGCCAAGGCGATCACTCTTTTTTATCAACCTTTTCAACCTATTCGAGAAATTCATAGCACTGCTGTTATTCACTCAACAGCGGAAATAGGAAAAAATGTTTATCTTGGCCCTCATGTTGTGGTTGATGCGGGGGTAAAAATTGGGGACAATGTTTGTATTTATTCAAATGTGGTAATTTATCCAGATGTGGAAATAGGAGATAATTCTGTTTTACACGCTAACTGTTCGATTCACGAACGTAGTCAAATTGGTAATGGTTGTGTGATTCATAGTGGGGCGGTTATTGGTGGAGAAGGTTTTGGTTTTGTGCCCACTCAAGATGGTTGGTACAAAATGGAACAGTCTGGCAGAGTGGTTTTGGAAGATGGGGTTGAAGTTGGTGGCAATAGTACTATTGATCGCCCCGCAGTGGGAGAAACTAGAATAGGCAAAAATACGAAATTGGATAATTTGGTGCAAGTTGGCCATGGTTGTCAGATTGGAAAAAACTGTGCTTTGGCAGCTCAGGTTGGTTTAGCTGGTGGGGTGAAACTGGGCGATAATGTAATTTTGGCAGGTCAAGTGGGTATTGCTAATCAGGCAAAAATTGGAGATGGAGCGATCGCTACTGCTCAAGCAGGTGTTCATAATGATGTTGCTGCTGGAGAAATTGTTTCTAGTAGTCCTGCTGTTCCTTATAAGATTTATTTAAAAGCGTCTGCTATTTATAAACGTTTACCTGAAATTTATCAATATGTGAAACAGATTAAGCGAATGTTGAATATTAGTTCTTATTGAAGAAGGAAGAAGGAAGAAGGAAGAAGGAAGAAGGCAGAAGGGAAAATTGCTTTATGGATAGTCAATGATCGGCCACTCCGTGTCTTATCAAAATAGCATGGGTTTAAAACCCCGCCTTTTAAGGCGCAATATTTTTGGAGCCTTGCTCAAATCCCCTAGTTCCCCTCCTGGGAGGGCTATGCTTTACCCACATATTTCTTAACATAAAACTTGACAAAACTGACAAATTATGGGTAAGTCTTAGTTCGGCTTTTTTGGGAGAAAAATGTATGAAAAAGCACATTTATTTGTGAATTTTTAAGTATTTTCACTTAGATACTATGATTTTTTCTCCGTGTCTCCCCCTCTCCGTGTCTCCCCGTCCGCACAAGGGTTTCAGGAGTTATGGGTAAGGGATAGCTGGGAGGGGGAGGGGCGAGGGGTGGGTTAACTTCTGAATTCTGAATTCTGACTTCGTTTGACGGTAGGGTATTGAACCCGCAAAAGAAAAGATAAAACTGCTATTTCAACGTTATGCTGACTATTTTTTAAGTAAACTCTAGTCTAGATATAGCAATGTGCGCTGGCATATTTACAAATTGCAGGAGATGTCCAATAGCTAAAAGTCTTATATTATCGGTTTTTTATTCCCCCTGTTGCCTGTTGCCTGTTGCCTGTTGCCTGCGCACAGCGCTATATGTCAATTTTTTCTGAGGAAAATTAGAGTGAAAGTTGAACAAGTTATTAATACCCTAAAGTTGGATTTACCTACTCTATTTGAAAAGGATATTTCCTACGATATTTATACTAAAGATATTTTTTTTAAAGACCCAGTTAATACATTTAAGTGGAAGTTTAATTATCGAATTATTTTTTGGACTTTGCGCTTTCATGGTCGGTTATTTTTCACAGAACTCTATTTTGATTTACACGATGTTCAGCAAACAGAAGAAAATATAATTTTGGCAAATTGGACTGTGCGTGGAATATTAAGAGTTCCTTGGCAAGCAAGAATTTTTTTTAATGGTTATTCAACTTATAAATTTAATCAAGATGGATTAATTTATGAGCATATTGATACTTGGGATAGAAAACCTACTGAAATATTAAAGCAGTTTTTTCATAAGGGGTGAATTCAGTTATCAGTTATTAGTTATTAGTTATCAGGTTTATGATTAGAGAAAGGTTAGGACATACAGCAGATTCGGTTGTATATGAAGTACAGATATTAACGATTAAATCTTCCCAGTGCGGGCATCTTGCCCGCTATGACTGTACCTCACCCTTAGATGTAATCTGCTGTATCAAAAGCTTAAAACTCAGACAAAACCATATTTTTTAGTCCTTCCTTCTTCCTTCTTCTATGAAAACGCCATATTTTTCCGTCCTTTCTTCTGATTCCTTCCTCCTTCTTCCCTCTTCCTTCTTCCTTCTTCCTTCTTAAATAGGAGAAATTTCAGCCATATCTAATATTCTAGGGATTAAATCTTCTCGCTTAATTGCCATCAAATGAACTCCATGACAAATCTTACTAGCAATTTGTACTTGTTCAGCAGCAATTTTTATTCCTTCCTCTAAAGGTTTTTCAGCTTTTGCCAAACGATTAATAATATGTTCTGGTATATCAACTCCAGGCACATACTTATTAATAAAAGCAGCATTTTTGGCAGATTTAAGTAAAAATATTCCAGCTAAAATTGGTTTATTACTATCAACTGCAATTTGATTCATAAACTTTTCTAACTTATCAAAATCAGAGATTAATTGACTTTGAAAAAATTGACACCCTGCTAATAATTTAAGTTCAAATCGTTTTTTTAATCCTGACCAACTAGGGGACTGAGGATCGACAGCAGCACCGACAAATAAATCTGTAGCTCCATCCGGTAAAGCTTTCTCATTCCAGTCCATACCTTGGTTTAACTTAGCAATCATTTTTAATAGACGTGTAGACTCCATGTCAAACACACTTCTGGCATCTTTATGGTCTCCTGCCTTTACGGGGTCCCCAGTAAGAGCTAAAATATTATTAAGTCCTAATGCTGAAGCTCCCATTAGGTCAGCTTGTAACCCAATACGGTTGCGATCGCGACAAGCTACTTGACATATTGGCTCTATGCCATTATTTTTCAAGATAATTGAGGCTGCCAATGAAGACATTCTCAAAACAGCACGACTGCCATCTGTTACATTAACAGCATGAACCCGACCTTTTAGTGTTGAGGCCATTTCAATCATGTGAGTGGGGTCAGCTCCCTTTGGTGGTGCTACTTCAGCAGTTACTAAAAATTCTCCCGATTTTACTGCATTACGAAATCTATTCATTATATTTATTACTTAATATTTATTACTTAGTTGTGGTTAAGTTGTTGATTTTTTCAGACTATTCGATAGATTAAATAAAAATCTTTTTTAACTAACTACTATTTACTTTGATTAACAACAGAAATTTCAGAATATGTCATGGTAGAGCAAATATCATTTTTGTTACTCGTTAACAAATTAAAGTGCTTTCCGCTGTTATGAAGTGCAACCATCGCGGGCAAGATGCCCGCACTACAATATTTTCACTATTCATCTTGTACATTATTTGTTTGAGCTGATAAAATCTAACTTTTAACTTTTGACTTTTGACTTCTAAATTTGACTTCTAAATTTGACTTTTGACTTCTAAATTGGCATAGAATAACCTAAAGCTGCTTTGACTTTTGCTAAGGTTTGATTAGCAACTGCCCCTGCTTTTTGTCTACCTTCAGCTAAAACAGATTCTAAATAACCTTTATCATCCATTACTTCTTGATATTTCGTTTGAATTGGTTTCAAAGCTTCAATAGTTGCCTCAGTTAATAAAGGTTTAAATTTTCCCCATCCCATATCCTGACATTCTACTGCTACTTCTTCTTTTGTTTTGCCTGAAAATAATCTATAAAGGGTTAATAAATTATTACATTCAGGTCGTTCAGGATTATCAAATTCTAAACCCTTAACTGGGTCTGTTTTGCAACGTTTAATTTTTTTTGTAACTATATCCGGTGGGTCTAATAAACTAATTCTACTCAATTCTGAAGGGTCAGATTTAGACATTTTGCTAGTACCATCTGTCAAACTCATTACCCGCGCACCCTCTTTTCTAATCAAAGGATCTGGTAATTTTAGTATCTTTTCATCGTTACCAAACTGATGATTAAATCTAACTGCAATATCGCGAGTAAGCTCCAAGTGTTGTTTTTGGTCTTCTCCCACAGGAACTTTATCTGCATCATATAGTAAAATATCTGCAGCCATCAAAACTGGATAATCTAATAAACCTGTACCGACATTTTCTCCTTGTTTAACTGATTTTTCCTTGAATTGGATCATATCTGTCAACCAATTCAGTGGAGTAATACAGTTCAGTAACCATGTCAATTCACTATGAGCTGGAATATGAGATTGTACAAATATGGTAGAATAATCCAGGTCTATACCACAGGCTAAATATAAGGCTGCAATAGTGTAAGTATCTTTACTTAGTGTCGCTGGATTGTGTGGTACTGTAATAGCGTGTAAGTCTACTACACAGAAGAAATTATCATATTCTTTTTGATCCTCCACCCAGTTGCGAATAGCACCTAAATAATTTCCAATATGAAGGTTTCCAGTTGGTTGAACTCCAGAGAGTACGCGCTGTTTAACCATTACTCTTTAACTTTAGCCATTCAATATTAATTAATAATTAACAATAACATAATTAAGTACCCATAATGAAGTCAAAAGTCAAAAATTAAAAGTCAAAAGTTTTAAAGTCAAAAGTCAAAAGTCAAAAGTCAAAAGTCAAAAGTGAGATAGTATTGACGCAAAAGTTTAAAAGTTAAAAGATTGACAAAATGTGAATAATTATTCCCAACAAACACTATATTAATTAATAGACTTCTTGCAAAAGTTTTAATTAAACCAATTCAAGATATGAAATAAACAATTTCATCTCCTTATTGCCTATTCCCTATTCCCTATTCCCTATTCCCTAACTTCTGTAAGAAGTTTAATGTTTTTGAATCAAATTAAATGAAGCCGAAAATTAATAATATTACTGCCTGGAAACAAGCTGAACTACTAATGCAACCTGCTTTCATCAGATTATTAGATCATATTCGTAAAAAACTAGATAATTCTGTTTGGCAAGGAGATTATCAAGAAGTACAAACACCAATTCCAGGATATAGATTAGATTTAGAACATCAAGACCAAAAAGTTAGTATTGATATCTGGGAACTTTGCTATCAAGTTTGTTTTAGTAACTATCATGTTACTCATAGTTCTGAAGAAACGGTAGAAGTTGAAGTCGATACTAGCTTACTCAATGATGAAGGAAGTGTCAATTGGGAGCATCTTGACGAAAAAGCTCTGAAAGTAGTAGAAAATATGATAGCTGACTTACCAACAGTATAGATAGATTTTCTCAGAACAAAAAAAATTATTTGTATAGCTAAGAAAGAATTAGTTAGGAAATAGATTAATGACGAATCTTAGACTAGAAAATGTTTTTCTAACTGTTCCCTATTCCCTATTCCCTATTCCCTATTCCCTATTCCCTAAAAATTATAATTATGAACCAAGAATTACAGAATATTCAAACATCTAATGGTGCAAATTTTCAGGACTCAATTCCAGTTAGTTTTGGTAATGATACTCAAGTAATAGAAGCAATAAAACAGGGAGTAGCTGTATGCGATCGCTCTCATTGGGGACTAATACAAATTTCCGACGATGATCGTCTCCGGTTTCTACATAACCAAAGTACAAATAATTTCAATATTCTCAAACCAGGTGAAAGTTGTGAGACTGTTTTCGTCACTCCCACTGCTCGTACTATCGACTTAGCAACAGCTTATGTTACAGAAAATGCTGTTTTATTGTTAGTCTCTCCCAACCGTTGTCAACAGTTAATAGAGTGGTTTGACCGTTATCTGTTTCCGATGGACAGGGTGGCAGTTAAAGATATTAGTAGGGAATATGCCATATTTAGTCTCATGGGACCAGAAAGCAAAAACTCCATCGCCAAATTATCAGGGATAACTCCTCCAGATGCACCCCACCCTAGTCACCAGTTAATAAGTCTAAAAGATGTAGAAGTTCGCTTTAGTGTTGGTAGTGGGTTGGCAACAGAGGGATACACTTTGATAGTTCCTGTGAATAATGCTGCTAAAGTTTGGCAAATGTTAACAGAAACAGGAGCAGTACCTATGGGCGATCGCCTATGGCAACAACTGAGAATATATGAAGGTCGCCCCGCGCCAGACTATGAACTTACAGATGACTATAACCCTCTGGAAGCTGGTTTATGGAATACTATTTCTTTTGAGAAAGGTTGTTATATTGGTCAAGAAACTATTGCCCGTTTAAACACATATAAAGGTGTGAAACAAAGACTTTGGGGAGTCCGTTTAAATGGGATGGCGGAATTAGGAAATGTTGTGAAAGTTGGAGATGAAAAAGTTGGGAAACTGACAAGTTGTACGGAAAGTAATGGGGGTTATTTTGGATTGGTTTATATCAGAACAAAAGCTGGTGGAGCGGGTTTAAAAGTACAAGTGGGAGATGTGGAAGGGGAAGTAGTTGAAGTGCCTTTTTTGACTCATCAATATTTTGAGAGTTAGGGTGTATCTCAATGCGTGAATAAAGCCAAAAAATTATCGCTTTTAGGGAACAGGGAACAGGGAACAGGGAACAGGGAACAGGGAATATATAGGAAAAAAAGTATTTTTGCTTGCTATGAGATGCACCCGATAATTAGGGCTTGCTAATTAGGGTTTGCTGATTAAATATCGCGCGTATTGACTGATATTGGTTTTAGCAATTTTAGGTCTGGAAAAAGTGCGAGGTTTTAGGTGGTAATGGTTCAAAAATTCAGGATTTTGGTCAAGAGTTGGGCATAAAAATCTTGGGACAAAACTTAGCTCTTACCTCCTCCAAATTCCCCGTTCCTCCTGTCTCCTGTCTTCCCCTCCTGGGAGGGGTTAGGGGTGGGTTGTCTCCTACCTTCACCCACAAGACTTTTTCAGCAAACCCTAATTAACCACAATGTAGGGACGTTGCATACACAACCTCCCTATCAGGTTAGGTAAAGATTGTTTATTACAGTTATTTAATTAGGGTCTGCTGATTAATTATAAAAGCATTGACTGATATTGGTTTTAGCCTTCTGAGATGCCCAAGAAGTGCGCTTGTTTTAGTCTAAAACGTTCAAAAAGTTAGCATTTTAGGCAAATCGAGGAAAGAAAAATTGAGAGACAATTCTTACTTCTACCTCCTCGCTCATTCTCCGTTCTTCCTGTCTCCTGTCTCCTGTCTTCCCCTCCTGGGAGGGGTTAGGGGTGGGTTGTCTCCTACCCTCACCCATAAGACTTTTTCAGCAAGCCCTAATTAGACATGATATAACAATCAAATTTAGTAAGGAGCGCCATCAGGGAACAACAAACCTATGCGTTTTTCTCGCACTTTAGCTTCCTCAGCACTTTGTGCCTTGAGAGAATCAACAACTTCTTTTTCCAACCCTAGTTTTTCTGCTATTTGGTAAATTTTAGCCATTTCATCTGGGTGTAATTCTCCATCAGCGCTACAAGTCTTAATGGCCAGATAAATAACTGTACGACGACCACCTTTATTCACCGCAGGTGCCTGACTTAAAACATCAATTACATCCTCATCTGCTGGGTAGGTTTTTGCTAGTTCATATCCGTCACTGCCGAGTGCAGCAGCGCGACCAACTATCCAATTTCTTTCTTCTGGTGCTAGTACCCCATCTGCTTTAGCACAAATAAGAACTGATTTAATAATTGTTTCATGGTCTTTAGTTGGTGGGAGACTTTTGAAGCCATAGGTTTCACCATGCAACCATAACTTAGCGTCCTGTTCAATATCAGACATAATTTAACGCTCCATTTTGGATTGTTTACTTTCACTAGCATCATATAATATCATGTCCGGTTTTAGGCAACAGGCAACAGAGAATATATAGGGTTTGCTGAATAAATTGGTTGGTGGGGTAGGACACGGGGACACGGAGACGCGGGGACGCGGAGATGGGGTCACAGGCAAGGTTTTCGGCCATTTTGTGTGAATAAATTTTCGTGAATTTCAGCAGAAAATTTCAGTAAATTGATGCCAATAAGAGCCATAAACTAGAATATTTTTTGAATATAAAAAGCTCCTAAGCATTATATATCCTGATTTTTAGCTTTATTCAGCAAGCCCTATATAGGAAAAAAGTATTTTTGCAAATATGAGATGCACCCTTCTGCCTTCTGCCTTCTGCCCTCTGTCTTAAATTTAGTGTCGGTTTACTAACTTGACAATTTCTGAGGCTAATGCTTGTATCATTGGGCGAGAAGAAACATCTTCCCCTCTTTGTAGATGATGCACAATACCTGTTAAAATTGAATTTTTTCTCTCAACTTTATCCTCTTTTGCCTCATAATTGCTGTAGATAACTGCAATTATAGGTAAAGTTTTTTTCAGTTTATTTTGACAAAAATTTTGCCATTCAATAACTTCAGATTCAGTGTTGGCTAAAATCACAGCATGAGTAGCTTCAGACATAATTACTTGATTTTCTGGGGAAGTTTTTCCTCCTACATCAAACAACAATAAAGAATTAACAATTCTTTGGATATCTCGTGCCTTTCCTGTAGCAAATTCTGGAGTAAATTTAGCTTTATATTCAGCTTTTAATTCCTTTGCTAACTCTGGATGATTTTTGAAAGTTTCATAGTAAAAAGCTCCATCTCCATCAGGACAGCCTGAAATTGAAAAAAAATCTTGTGGGGCTGATTTTAAATTTAAAATAGCTGTTTTTAAACCATCTCGCAAAACAGTTTTTCCAGTATTTTTGGGCCCGCATAAAACTACTTTAGTCGGTTGATAGTTAACATTATTTTCTATATTTAATATTTGTCCAACTTGATAAGATTGAGCATGACTGATAGTTATTACATAACCAATTCTAGGGTCAAAAACGGCTATGCCACTATATTTATGAGCTAATTTATTAGCTATGAAAAAACTAGCTAATACTGTTGAACGTCCGTTGATTTTTAAGAGTTTTTTCCCACCTGGTAATTGCCCGGAATTAATTAAATTTTCTAACTGTATTTTCGCGTCTTTGAGAATTATATCGCCGTCAACTTCCCCACCATTTTTGAGTTTTGCTATTAAAATATCATCTTCCCAATATGTTAAAAATGATGGTTCTCCCGAAGGTGCAGGAGATACTTGTATAATTTCACCAGTTTCCAAGTCAATGCGAGTTCCTAAAGGATAATCAGGAGTAGTACTAATTACAACTACATAAGCTTTTAAACGAGTATCTGAAACAGCGATCGCTCCATATAAATGTCCCAGTTGATGGGCAAAAGTATAACTTGCTAATACAGAAATACGTCCGTAAATTTTCAGCAGTTTCCCTCCTGTAAGTTCTCCTGTAGAAATCATTTGCTCTAGCTGTTTTGCCACATCTTTGACAATTTGGTCCCCATCAACTTTAATAGGTTCATCATTCGGAGTCTTAGCAAATTCTACTTTGAGGGTATCTTTTTCTAAGCTAATATTGTAGGAATTCATCTATTTTTTCCTTTTTTTATTGACTTTTTTACTTTACAACACACTAGGAAAGGGGGTATTCTAAAATTTGATGCTATAAAAGAATTCATACCGTTTCACGGAAGTCAAAAGTCAAAAGTCAAAAGTCAAAAGTAAGATTTTACAGGCTCAAAATTTTGACACTACAGTAATTTCAGGAAATTATTTCAAATCTTAGAAGTGAAACTATTTGTGGCACCTCTAAAGTGAATTGGTATTAGAATTCAGAATAGACATCTCTAGAAAATGGGGAATAGGGAGTAATATCAAGTCTCATTAATTAGCCATAATAAATTAGCTATCTTTAGTCATCTTTAGATGACTTCTGCTTTGAGCCAAGAAATTTATTTCTTGGCTTGGCGGATGACATGGATCGCCAAGGGAAATAATTGATAATTTCTGTGGGATAATTAATTTGATTTTTCATTATTGGAGATGTTGATTAATTATAAAAAACCTTCTTTTTTAAACGTTTTTTTCCTTCTGCCTTCTGCCTTCTGCCCTCTGCCTTCTGCCCTCTGCCTTCTGCCCTCTGCCTTCTGCCTTATGCCTTTCTTCTTAAATTTAAAATAATGAATCAAGAAAACTTTACAACATCTGATGCTGATGTTTTTAACTTTCCCCCTGACGTTGAATTTTTACAGATATTAGCACGGGGTTCTTTAAAACAAAATTTACCTAAAGCTGTACGTCTTTGGGTAATTTTATATTCTATATATGGAGATGAAGCAGATCCAATCAAGGTAAAATTGGCCGATCAATTTACTTATAATGACTGGTGTAAGAAATTTTTTACAGAATTTGAGCATCATAAAAATGATAAAATTCCTATTTACCACGATCCTAAATGTCCTTGTGCTAAAACAATTCCTGATTGGCTATTTGAACCAACTATGGGTTCTAATGCACGGGAATGGAAAAAGTCATTTATTCAGCTTTACCCAATTACCCTACAACAGCTCAATAACTTATTAAATTTCGGCATAATTAATACGCAGAAAAACCAGACAAAACAACAGAAAATTCGTTTATTAGCTAAAACTAGAAAAAACTTTCAATATGATTTTCAAGCTTTAGTTTCAATGGGTTGGTTGCGGGCAAGGCAAGTCAAAAATAATCATCATCTGAATAAATTTCAAACTCAATATATTAAAGTTAATTCATTTCCCGGACTTCCCAGAAATTTACCATCACAAGAAGTTGTTGAAAACCAACAGGTAGGAAATGTTATTCAAAATGATTTAGTAGATTTTTTTGATGATTTTGGTCGGGAAATTAATCACGAACAACGGTTTTTTTTAGAGCTTGAATATATCGTACATCAACAGTTATTATCAAGAATAAATGAGTTCCGGGAAAAACTCAAAAAAATTTGGGATTCTCAGCCTATTCCGCCGATAAAAATTACTTATGTTAGTGCTAGAAACTTTCAAGATCGTCAAGATAAAGGGGAAAATTATATAGTCTATCCTGTTTGTATTTACTATTCTCAGCGTGCCCCTTATCTATTTGCTTATGGTCAAACTCCAAAAGATGATAGTGGTACAAAAATAAATTGGTATGATTATCGTCTCGACAGAATAAAAAGTTTAGAAGTGTTAGATTGGAATGGAATTAATCTGCCTAATTTTTCTCTCAAAATTTGTCAATCAAAAACACCAGCGGAAATAGAAAAAAAGAGAAGTGAAGCTTGGGGTTTTGATTTTTATAAACCTCAAGATGTACTACTAATTAGGTTCGACAAATACTTTCACAATCTGTATATTAAAGGTACGGAACGAGAAAATTTATTCAAAAAAATTTCCTATAAACAAGCTCAAAGTTTGATTAATAATTCCAAGGAGAAATTAGAGCAGAAACAACAGCTATTAAGAGTTTTAAAATCTCGTTCTCCCAAAGATATTTATTGTCGAGTTAATTATCGTAAAGATGATTACAATGTCATTATGCGTTTGAGAGCTTGGGGGGCAAAAGTTGAAGTATTATCTCCTTGGGATTTGCGTCAAACTATGACTGAAAATATTCAAGATACTTGGAAACTTTATCGGAGTTAGAATTCAGAATCCAGAATCCAGAATTCAGAATCCAGAATTTAGAATTCAGAACTCAGAATCCAGAACTCAGAATCCAGAATTCAGAATTTAGAATTTAGAATTCAGAATCCAGAATCCAGAATTCAGAATCCAGAATCCAGAATTTAGAATTCAGAATTTAGAATCCAGAATCCAGAATTCAGAATCCAGAATTCAGAATTTAGGAGTCAGAATTATGAATTCTAAGAAATATCCTAACTATTTGTAGGAACAATTTATCAATTTGGTATTACAATATTTATTGAGGAGTCAAAATTATTTGGGAAAGTTTAGTGGTTTTAGTTATTGTACATTTCGCCTACCTATATAACTCCTAGTTGCCTCCTAGCTTCTAACTCCTGGCTCCTGAGTTCTGAATTCTTTCTTAATAAACTCATGTCAACTCAACCTGCTAGAAAATTTCAAGACTTAATTGTGTGGCAAAAAGCCCATCATTTTGTTTTATCAATCTATTCTATTAGTCGTAGTTTTCCAAAAGAAGAAATCTATGGATTAACATCTCAATTCAGACGTGCTGCTGTATCTGTACCTGCAAATATAGCAGAAGGTTTTAAGAGAAAAACTGTGCCTGATAAAATTAGATTTTTGAACATAGCACAAAGTTCATTAGAAGAGTGTCGCTATTACTTAATCTTAGTTCAAGATCTTGGATATAACAATAATTGCACTGAAGTAATGGGAGAATTAGAAGAAGTAAGTAAACTACTAGATTCTTATGTAAACAAGTTAAAACAGCAAAAACATTCTTCTGATTCCTAACTCTTTATTTCTAATTTTACTCTAAATTCTGACTCCTCAACATTCTAACCCCCTTTCCACTGCTACTTTATACTACTAAATAAAGCTTGCTGATTAAATATCAAAGTTTTTACTGGCAAAGGTTTCAGCCTTTGCTGGAACTAAGGAAGTAGCAGCTTTTAGGTAATTCCAGTTCAAAAATCTGGGATTTTGGGCATTTCGAGAGGTAGAAAACCAAGGGAAAATTCTTCTGACTACCTCTTCTACAATTCTCATTCCTCCTGAATTCACCGATTCTGAATTCTGGATTCTGAATTCTGGATTCTGGATTCTGGATTCTGGATTCTGAATTCTGGATTCTGAATTCTGGATTCTGGATTCTGAATTCTGGATTCTGGATTCTGAATTCTGGATTCTGAATTCTGGATTCTGGATTCTGAATTCTGGATTCTGGATTCTGGATTCTGAATTCTGAATTCTGGCTCCTCCTCTGAAAAAAAGACTTTTTCAGCAAACTCTAAATAAAGACATCTAATCACAAGAAATGAAACTTTCAAATCGTTTTGAACAAGCCTTAGTATTAGCAACTCAACTTCATGCTAATCAGGTGAGAAAAAGTAGCGACATTCCCTACATTAGTCATTTGCTTAGTGTGGCAGCGCTGGTATTAGAAGATGGAGGGGATGAGGATGAGGCGATCGCTGCTCTTTTACATGATGCAGTGGAAGATCAGGGGGGTGAAAAAACTCGTGAATTAATTAGACAGCAGTTTGGAGAAAGGGTTATTGGTATTGTTGATGGTTGCACCGAGTCTTTGACAACACCTAAACCACCATGGCGCGATCGCAAGTTACAGTACTTGGAAAAAATGCGTTCTGCTTCGACTTCTGTACAGCGGGTGTCAATGGCGGATAAATTACATAATGCTCGTTCTACTTTAGCTGACTTTCATAGAGAAGGCGATACAGTTTGGCAGAAATTTAAGGGAGGAAAAGAGGGTTCCTTATGGTTTTATCGTAGTTTGCTAGAGATTTATCAACAAGGTACTTCTAATTTCTTGAAAACAGAATTAGAGCGGGTTGTTTGTGAGTTAGAGAGTTAATTAGGAGTCAGGAGCAAGAATTGTGATTTAGGGACAAAATGTGGCAAAAAAATATTAAATTAAGTCTTGACAATTTGTATGCCTAAAGTTAAGATAAAAAGTAATGGCGTAGGTATAAAGAACTTCGACAAATGAATAGCAGTAGCTTTTTAGTCATTTCTAGTTTTTTAGGAGTGGTTAAAAGGTAGTTTTTCATCTTTGCATGGTACCCCACATACACGCCTCCCAGAATCGCTGGAACCCTGATTCTCTCGTTGACCCGTGTATATGCCTTGCCAGGAGCGGGTTTGAGGGTCGTCATTTTGGCAAAATTTGCCTTGTTGACTTTTTTATCAAAGGGGCGTGTATATTTTGGGGTCTGAAAGCCTTACTGTGTCGTGGTTCCAAAACGTAACTCCCCCCCGCTTGGGTTAATGCGGATTAGTTGGAAACATTTGCTATAACCATACCAAATATTGTGCTTGTTAAAAAACCCCCCCGCTTGGGTTAATGCGGATTAGTTGGAAACAGTACCGGCTTTATTTCCGAATCTTTTAATACAACCCCCCCGCTTGGGTTAATGCGGATTAGTTGGAAACAGTATCAACTGGGAATCGAGAGAATTATATTCTCTCGACCCCCCCGCTTGGGTTAATGCGGATTAGTTGGAAACATTGTGATCTTGTAAGATTTTCGATGAAAAACATCAAACCCCCCCCGCTTGGGTTAATGCGGATTAGTTGGAAACCAATCGCCTTGCCAAATACCACCTGGTAACAGAGTGGACACCCCCCCGCTTGGGTTAATGCGGATTAGTTGGAAACAAAATTTCTCCGTTTATTAGTTCAAAATAATAGCCCCCCCGCTTGGGTTAATGCGGATTAGTTGGAAACTCTAGACGAGTTTTTTTTATTATGCTTATTATTTTATCCCCCCCGCTTGGGTTAATGCGGATTAGTTGGAAACTTATCTTGTAGAAGATCCAGTATTCATTTCTGCTAGCATGACCCCCCGCTTGGGTTAATGCGGATTAGTTGGAAACTTAAGGTAGGGGGAGACCCCTACATCTCCCTAAAAATTATTTGACTGAATAACTGATAACTGATAACTGATAACTGAAGTGCCCCAGGCAGATTAAACTACCTGGGGTTTTTTATTTTTTGAAATTTTCTGAGTAGCGATCGCAAAGTATAACGGGATTTATATCATGTCCGGATAATTAGTGATGAAAAAACGTATTATGAGTGCTTCAATAGTAAATATTTCTATTTTCCCTACTCCCCTACTCCCCTACTCCCCTACTCCCCTACTCCCCCGCTCCCCTACTATCTTATATTATAAGTATTCAACCGGACATGATATTAGTCCCCACTCTCAAGACTAAAACAGTGCTATAGTAAAAGTGACATTAAAAAATAAACAGAATGAAATTATGTCTAATTACACAGAAAATCCCAATTACTTTACTCCCTATTTAAAACATCAAGGGCACACAAAAGAAGAACAATTACGTCTCAATCAACCAGCAATGGAATGGTTAAAAAAACAAATAGAAGAAAAAGTCCCAGAAACCGAATTACAAATCAGACGAAAAAACTTAGAAATATTAAAACAAACTATGGATAGTTTTCGACCATCAGGACACAAATTATATAGCGAAAAATGATAGTTTTTATTGATAGTGGTGTGTTAGGTTTACTATCATCTCCCAACGAAAAATTAGAAGCCAAACAATGTCAAGAATGGCTGTACTCTCTCTTATCCAAAGGTGTTTATATTATTAGTTCAGATTTATGTGATTATGAACTTAGAAGAAGTTTACTCCTAAACTCAATCAGAGGAATATCAAATCAAAGTATCGATAATCTTAATAATTTAGACAATTTAATTGATTTTTTACCTACTACAAAATCAGTCATGCAACAAGCTGCCCAGTTGTGGGCAACCTCTCGTTTCCAAGGAACGCCCACAGCTAATCCCAAAAATATTGATGTTGATGTAATTATTGCAGCTCAATGTCAACTCATGCAAGCCGAAAATCCCGGCCAAAACCTCGTAGTTGCTACCACAAATGTTAAACATTTAAGTCGTTTTATTAATGCTCAAAAATGGTATGAGATTAGATATTAACAGGACTTACGCAGAACCACTATATCTAGTAGGGGCGTTAACGATAGTTATGCGAAGCAAACGGCCGTTCGCCCCTAAAGATCGTGTATGATTTGATATTTTGCGTAAGTCCTGATTAAGTAGGGCTTGCTGAAAAAGTATGAGTGGTAGGGGGTAGAATCCAGAATCCAGAATCCAGAAGTCAGGAGGAATGGGAATTATAGAAGAAGTAGTCAGAAGAATCGTAAAAGTGATTTTCTACCCCGATCTTGCCTAAAATCTTAGATTTTTGAACCATTACCACCGAAAAGCTGGTACTCCCTTAGTAGCTGAAAAGGGTAAAACCAAAACCAGTCAAGACGCGTGATATTTAATCAGCAAGCCCTAAGTAGGAAGGCAGAAGGGAAGAAAAAAAGTGGGAAGGAATAAAAATTTTTTTCTCTAATTATAAAGTAGGGGCATTTGATAGTGTCTCTACTTTTTTTTTGGCATTGCATAATTGCGGGATGATTTTGTCAGAGAGCAGAAATCATACAGCAGTTTTCATTGTAGTGCGGGCATCTTGCCCGCGATGGGTGTACCTCATAGAGTCCCAAAGTGCTGTAAACTTGTAGCGCTATAATAAAGTAGAGGACAGAACACTTAGAAAAGGGGTATTCTAAATTGGGTTATAGTAGAAGAGTCAGAATTCAGGAGTCAGAAACCCAATTAATACTTTTGACTTTTGACTTTTGAATTTTGAATTTTTAACTTTTA
Organism: Okeania sp. SIO3B5; assembly: GCF_010692555.1. Lineage (GTDB taxonomy): Bacteria > Cyanobacteriota > Cyanobacteriia > Cyanobacteriales > Microcoleaceae > Okeania. The sequence continues at coordinate 17,889 of NZ_JAAHHG010000086.1, forward strand.
ACTTTTGACTTTTGAATTTTTAACTTTTAACTTTTGACTTTTGACTTTTGACTTTTGAATTTTAACTAAGGAGAAATCATGCCAACAATTATTACAACTACAGGCACATCTTTATTAAGTAATGCCAGTCGCGAGCTAAACAAACAGAGAGGAGAATCATTTGCTGATAATGAATTACAAAATTACTTCAAAAATGTGGGAGCAGAAAAAGCAAGTGCTGAAACAAAATCTTTGTTGAAAATTGCTAGTCCTGAAGATGAAGTAGTTTTGTTATACACTAAAACCCATAATGGCGAACTGTGTGCTAGAGAAGTATATCGCTATTTAAAAAGTAAAAAATGGTCAAATATTCGTCTGAGAGAATTACCTTTAGAAGAAAATGAAGCCCAGTTTGAACGTCGTGGTTTAAGAGAATTAGTTAATATTTTGATAGAAGAAATTACCAAAGCACAACGAGAAAATCAAGAAGTAATCATCAATGCTACTGGAGGTTTTAAAGCAGAAATTGCCTACACAACAATTGTGGGAATGATTTTTCAAGTTCCAGTTAAATATATCTATCAATTTTTTCAAGAACCTGTTACTTTTCCGACTTTACCTATTAGTTGGAATGTCAATCTTTTGCTAGAATATGAAGACTTTTTTGCATGGATAGATGAGGAACCACGAAAAGATGTTGAAGTCGAACAACGTTTAAAAGCTATTCCAAAATTAGAGCGAAATCAAGTACAACAATTATTATTACCAGCAGATGAAAATGATGAAATTATGCTCTCAGCAGCAGGAGATATTCTCTGGAAACGAGTAGCACAACAACGAGAATTAGCAGAATTAATAGAAGATGCTCCTCCATCAGAAATACCTAATGCAGATAAAATTGCTAGTTCTATAGCTGAAGATAAACATCATTTTCCCAAAGGAACGCGAGAATTTGCTAAAAAAGTTGCTCAAGTCGAAGCAGTAGAAGAAATTATAGGAGGGCATTTTGAAAATACAACAATGAAACGAATAAAAAAAATTGATGATGATGGTTCAATTAGATTATTGTGGGCAGATAATGAAAAAGCTGTAAATATTACTATTCGTACTACTGCCCGTGGACAAGCGCAGACTTTAAAGTTACGCGATCGCTACATTCGTCCTTTACTGAAATAACCAGTTTTTGTGGTTTGGATCAGGACAAATGTCAGTATTGAGGGGAAAGGGTACTAGAAAAGCCCCTTTCCAGACAATCTTATAATAGAAGAAAATTAAGTAAATAGCAATTGATGGACGAACACACTTACACAGTTATAACTTTTTCTCCAGTGCAGGATTTTATCGTAAAATCCCGAAAACTGCGAGATTTATATGGAAGTTCTTATATTTTGTCCCTGTTGTCTTGGGTTATTTGTCAGGCAGCTAAAAAACAAAATATTTGGGTTGTATCTCCCGCCTTAATTAATCTAACCCAAGGAATGCCCAATCAAATTATTCTTAAGGGCAAAATCTCAGAAGATGAGCATGAGATTGAAGAAATTGAATCCAGTTTTCATCAAGTTTGGAATATACTCACCAATACTTGTCGGGAATGGATCGAAAAAAACCTAAACCAGTGGCAGTATACCTGGGAAAGGGATTGGAATTTATGGAGCAACCATGCCTGGGAATTTTTTGCTGCTTCAGGTAAACCAGGGAATAACATTAGCGGCGCACGAGAAAAGATTAATCAAGTTAAACATAAGCGCGACTGGACAGGAATTAACTGGCAAGGGGAAAGTTCAACTCTATCTGGTGCTGATGCGATCGCTTATCCCGGTTTAGGACGTATTGCCGATCCTCGCAAATATAACTATCAGCAAGAGCAACAAGATATTACTAAATTTTATCAGGAACTCAGTTTCAAATTAGGAGAAGCTCTGATTCAGGAAAATTTACAATTACTGATAGATAATTTAGAATTAGAGGAATTAGAAAAATTAGAAGAAGTAGAAGAATTAGAAGAATTAGAAGAATTAGAAGTAGAAAATATTTCTAAGTTATCTGAGCAAGAAAAACTAGAATTAGTCGAAAAAGGCATTTATGATTTTAAATATTATTGGTATTTGTTGTCAATCACTAAACTATTGAGTGACAAATACTTGAGGTTATTAAGTTTTTATTTTCATACCTTGATTCAGCAACGCCTAGAATCAATCAAAAAATACGGTTATTCTTTTATTAATCCCCGAGAACAACTTAGCATTCCTGAACTTATCAAACGCTTAATTACCCACTCTATTATTATTGATAAGTTTGCAGAACAATTTAAAAAGTCAAAAATATGCCAAGGAGATTGGCAAATTAATAAAATTGTTAGAGACTTAAAGCTGAGGACTTTTAGAGATTTAAACCGCCATAAAGATGATAAAGAAGAAAAGAAATATTGGACTGGTTGGTTTCAAGGTGACGGCGATGGAGCAGGTAAATATTTTAAAAGTTTACCAAGAAAGGATGAAGAGACTGGAACTACAAAATTCAGTCAAGAAATGCGGGACTGGGGAAAAAAGTTAATGGAGCAACAAAGAACAAAATTGGGCGGTAGAGGTAGAATGATTTATGCAGGAGGCGATGATTTTTTAGGAGTTCTTTATGAAGAAAATAAACAAATTCAACCACTAGAATGTTTGCAATGGTTTTATACTTTTAAATCAAGTATTTGGCATTGGCCTGAAGAGAAGAAAATTACACCTAGTGTGGGGTTTGTTTGGGCAGGTTCTCAAGTTCCACAAAGGGATGTTTTACAACATTGTCATGAAGCCGAACAATCTGCTAAGAAAAAAGGTCGCGATCGCATAGCTTTTAGGATATTATTTAATAGTGGAAATTATTTAGAATGGGTGTGTCCTTGGTGGGTATTAGATATGGAAGATTTAGGCAAAGTTTCTCATAATTTTCCTCATATCAAAGTACCTATAGAGCAAAAAAAAGAAGTAGCAAATAACCTAATTGAAAGCTATCAAGACCGCGAAAATGGAAACAACTGGACTCATTTTTATCGAGATGTAGCTTTGTTAGAATCTCGTCATGCTTTTGACGGTGAAAGGACAATTGTTGATGAAAAACCAGTTAATAATCCTCAAATAGATATTGCTTTGAGATTGATAGAAATTTATCTTGGTGAAGAGTGGTACAACATTATTGCTAATCCTCAAAATTGGTTTAATCGTTACAATGAAAAAGAAATTCAAATCTTTACTGGTATCTTTGGAGACCCTAAAAGTTTCGATCAAAGCTACAATGATAATTTACTTAATAAACTAATAGTTAGCGGAAATAGTCTACAAGTAGTAGTAGATTTTACTATCTTTCTCCTAATTATCCTCATACAAAGCAAGTCTTATAAATTTGCTTCACTGCATCTACAGAATTATCTAAAATGTTTTATTTGTCACTATAAAGTAAGAGAAACTTTTAACAATTGGGTAATTAATTTAACTAAAGTAGTATTTCACTTAATGCAGGATAAAAAGTAATGAATAAAGAACCAGATAAGAACAAAAAAGTGGAGTTCAAATATCTCATTATTATTGAACCTTTAGGCTTTCTTTATGGAAGTGCCGGACGATTTTTATCCCCAGAAAACTTAGTAGGGCGATCGGGTACAAGTTTTCCTCCCAGTTCGGCAACTGTTTCAGGAATTTTTGCAGCTCATCTTGGCAATAAAGCTGTTCAAGATTTATATTTAGCCGGACCTTTTTGGGGAAATACAGAGAAGGTATCAGAAGAACAAAATTTTTATGTTCCTACACCCTTAACCTATTTGATAAAAAATGGAAATTTTCAACATAAACTAATCTGGAATTCTGAAAAAAAAGGTTGGTTTGATGAGGAAGAAAAATCTCCTACTGATAAATTTGAAAAAGGAACTTGGATAGCAATTTCAGATTGGCAAAGTCCTAAAAAAGTCAAAAAAACTCCTTGGGAATTTTCTCCTCATCTCCATCCTAAACTAGACAAAAATCAACGACGGGTGGCAAAAGATGAAACTAAAGAAGAAGGCAGTTTATTCTTAGAAAATGCTGTAGAAATGCACCCCGATACTTGTTTAGTTTACCTCTCTACTCACACACTAGATCCAGGTTGGTATCGCTTTGGAGGTGAAGGTCATTTAGTTGATATTAACTGTGTTGAATTAAATCAAAAACACAAAAAATTATTGAATCAACCAGTAGGAAAACAATTTGCTATTATTACCCCTGCGGTGTGGGGTTCAAACCGTCTTTCCTATCGAGAACCTATCCTTTTAGAAAATGGAGAAAATGGCGATCGCCAAGAAAACAAAGAAAACACCCACAAAAATGCTTGGTCTGTGGAAACTCTCTATACTGCTCGTCCCCATACCTTCCGGTATCGAATGGGAAACCACGAAAATGCTCAACCTCATCAACCGAAACTGCTATCACGGGGGCGTTATGCCGTACCTGCGGGAACTGTTTATGTGTTGAAAGAACCACTGGATGAGTGTTGGCAAAATTGGGATGAGAGTTGGTTTCCCAAAGAGGGGCCTTCCCTCAAGCGTTGGGGTTGTGGGTTAGCTTTACCTTTGTAGTGAGTATTCATCCGCCAAGTATTAATCCGCCAAGAAATAAATTTCTTGGCTCACAGCATAAGTCATCTAAAGATGACTATCTAATTCATCAAAAATTAACAGGAGATTTTGAACAATGCAAACAATTTCTGCCATTAATTCTTGAGCACAACGAGTTTGTTTCAAATCATCCATACTAAACATGGCTTCTAACTCCTTACGACTCATTTGTGGTAATTTTGTTCAAAACAATAGTCTGGAATGTAGGAAATAGTTGGTTGAGTTTTGTTGCCTCAACCCAACCAACTGTTTAAGTTAGTTCAGTTTAGCAATAGCTTGTCGAACTTGCTCAATTTCTAATTCTAAAGTTTCGGCAATTTCAGCAACAGAAAAGCCTTTTGCTAGTAAACGAGGAATAATTTCTAGCTTTCCTTCTATTTTTGATTCTGCCATTAATTCTTGAGCAAAACGAGTTTGTTTCAAATCATTCATACTGAACATGGCTTCTAACTCCTTGCGACTCATTTGTGGTAATTTTTCCAGAACAATAATCGACAATAAATTCAAAATTGGTAACCGATCATTTTCATCAGTAAACTGCTGTTTTACTCGATTAATTAAAACGGTTACTCTGTCCAAAAATTGTTTTTTCCTTTCTACAACTAATTGAACGATTTGTACGCCTAAAGGAGTTGTTTCACTCACTTCTAATTCATTCAAATAGATGCGCTTGACTAGGGTAGAATCTAAAAAAGGTTGCACAGATTCTCTTTCCCTTGCTGTTGGTTCAAAGCTACGACTTTTAAAGATAATCATAGCACGCCAACGTAAGTTTGGGTCGTTATCTCTTAGATAGGTGAAAATCTCAGAAAATAAACGTAAATAGATTTTTTCGTCTTTTTGAAATTGCACCTCCGTAAAATAAATTGGTTGGTCAATATCTTGAGGCAAAAATACCCCATCTATTCTAAAGGCAGTCTGTTTTAATTCTACTGAATCAAAACGATAATCGTTGATTTTTCCTGGCACTTCTCCCCATAACTGAAAGAAGGTTTCGGGTAACTCTTGGAAAATTCGATAAAATATATGGTCAGTTTTCACTTTGAATGAAGTTGAGTAATAATCCTAGTTTCTCACAAATTTAGGTAACTTCTCAATAGAGACTAAGTCACAACTTTTTTAGCAGTTAATTTAATGGAGATTTAACTTATGTATCAAAAAGCTTACGGTATTATTGAGACTCTAGCACCACTTCATGTAGGTGCGAGTGCGGGTGAAGAAACTGGTAATTTAAACTTAATTTTTCGAGACCAGTTTACTCAGACAGGAATTATTCCCGGTAGCTCTATTCGGGGTCGGTTTCGAGCTGATATGCGGTTAAAACGTATGAATTATAAACCAGAAAATTCACAGAAAAATAATTCTGAAACTAAACCGGAAAACGAATCTGAAAATCAACAGAAAAAAGATGTTTCTGTACCACAAGAAATTAACGAAAATTATTGGTACGGACATGAATCAATTGATGGACCTGATAAGCCTAAAGATAGTGGAACAACGGAGGCAAAAATTAAATTTGAATATGCTTCTTTAGTATGGTTTCCTGTTTTTTGTCCTGGTCAAGCTGTAGTTTGGATTAGTTGCCCAAGATTGCTGAAACGATTTAAGAAAATTAGCAATATTTCTGCTGAAATTCCTAAACCATACACAGCTTCTCCTAATCTGCCTGGACGACAAGTTGGAAGTAATGAAAAAGTTTTATTTTTTAATCTTGGCTTTATGAAAATTGAGCAAGAAGTAGATTTATCTGAGTGGATACCCAAGGGAATAGATATTCCTGAATCTAATTTAGTAGTAGTTGGAGATAATGATATTGCTACTTTACATGATATGGGTCTTTATCGTCAAAGCCGAGTTAAAATGTTAGATAATGAGAAAAAAGTTGATGGAGGAGGATTTTTTAATACTGAAGCTTTGCCTGAAGGGTCAATTTTAGTGTTTCCTATTGCTGCTAAAGAAAAGGGTTGGAAACCTTTTGGCAATAAAGATGAAAAAGAATTATATTTTGGTGGTTTAGAGTCTATTGGTTTTGGTCGTTGTCAAGTTAATGTTGTAGGAGATTTTTAATTATGGGTTGGAATTATTATGGTTTAGATCAAGTTGCTCAAGAGTTGGTTTTGGATGCCAAAAAAAGAAACTCTGATTCTCTGAATCAATCTTTTAAAATGCGAATGGCAATTCCCTATGGATTAGAACGTTTTTGGGGTGAACATTTGCGACTTCAGAAGAGAGAAAATGATAAGTCTTTGTATTGGAAAAGTACCTGGGATAAGTTTGTTGAAATAATGGCAAAAACTAATGTTACTATTCCTAACGAACCAGTTACAGTAGATGACACCAAAGCTATCAAAGAAATGAGTCAAAAATTGTGGCAGTTACATATAGATGACCAACGAGTGGCGATCGCTGTTTTGACTCAATTATGTGATTGTTTAGTGTGGTGGACTCAACGATATAAGTAGCAATTTAGAATTCAGAATTCAAGTTCTAGACAGTGGGAGCATCTTGCTCCCTTGCCACATAAAATCAAGTAATTATTTCATTGATATCTGAGTAAAATGTTATTAACAGAAGTTGAAATTCAAGAGGCAATTTGGAGGTAATTTCTCAATGGATAAATTAGAACAATATCGACAATTTGTTCAAGAAATTTTGAGTTCGCACGCAGAAATAGCAAATACCAATGATACAGTCAAAGCAGAACTCATATTTGATAGAGAACACGACCATTATCAACTAGCTTATGTAGGTTGGCGAGGGGATAAACGAGTATTTGGTCCTGTGATGCACTTTGATATTATTGATGGCAAAATTTGGATTCAATATAATGGTACAGAAGAGTCTGTTGCTGAGAGATTAGAGCAGATGGGTGTACCTGCTTCCGATATAGTTATCGGTTTTCATTCTGCTTTTAAACGTCAATTTACTCGTTATGCAACAAACTGAAGCGAAGCATAAAAATGTAGGTTGGGTAGAACGAAGTGTTAGCGGAGCTTATCCGTAGGATAAACCCAACAAAACTTTCAAGTCAAAAGTCAAAAGTTAAAAGTTAAAAGTTAAAAGTTAAATGTAGGTTGGGTAGAACGAAGTGTTAGCGGAACTTATCCGTAGGATAAACCCAACAAAGCTTTCAAGTCAAAAGTTAAAATGTAGGTTGGGTAGAACGAAGTGTTAGCGGAGCTTATCTGAAAGATAAACCCAACACACGACTTATTATTGTTGGGTTTCGCGGACTCAACCCAACCTACTACTATTAAATAAACGGAGATAAAAAAATATGGTAAAAATTCCCGACGCAGCAAATAAAATTCCCATGATGTTCCGCGCACAAACAGCGGGACGGTGTCAACTACAACGTATTCTCCCAGAAAGAAAAAAAACTAAGGAACCCCAGGATGTCGAACAATGGGCATCTGAGTGGATAATCAAAGCTTATCCGACTCCCCCGAAATTTGGTGGAAACGTACAAAGTCGTCGCTATACCTTAACTTGGCGGTTTGTCACAAACGGCGGTCAGGATGATGGTATTATTCGTCCTGCCATCGGTGCTTACGGTTGGCCTTATTATCCAGGCAGCAGTATGAAAGGTATTTTTCGGAGTGTTTGCTCCCAGACAGAAATTCAACGTTACTGTGGTAGTGAAGAATCTCAGGGAGATTGTCACCCTGGTATTCTCAGGTTTCATGGAGGTTATCCAACTGACTCTAGTTGGCAAGATGATTTGGTCGATATCGTTCATCCTCAACAAGATTGGCAGGTAATGAAAGATAAAAAGTCTTCTGGTGCTTTTGCTTTAATTTCTTTGTCTGCACCTGAATTGGAATTTGGAATCTCTAGCACAATAGTTTTAGACGACCAAGAGTGGGAAAAAATTTGGCTTCTTTGGGAGAAAGCGCTCTCAAAAGGTATTGGTTGTCGAGTTAGTGCTGGATACGGTCAAGTGACAGGTGCTTCCAGTCAGGTTCTTTACTCCTGTCGTTTACATGGTAGGGGAATGGCACCAAAACTTTTAAATGGCACTGGAGAATTTCGTCCCAATATGTTGCGAGCTACTATTCGTAGTCATGCTTTGCGGATTTTTGGAGGGTTGACTGATGCTAAAACTGCTCAAAATTTAGTACAAGAGTTGTTTGGTGGCGTTGATGGTGATGGAGCGGTAGGTTTGTTGGGGATGAAGTTTGAAACAACTTCTATCAAAATAGGCGAGTTTGGCAAAGGTGCTTATGCTGTTCCCACTTATGATGTGGAGGGTAAACTGACTTGGTTGTTGACTCGAAATGAAAATGTCTCAGAAGCTAAAATAGAGTTACTTCCAAAATTAATTAAAGGGTTAACTCGGTTTGCTATGGTTTTTGGTGGGTTTGGCAAGTCTTGGCGACGAGCTGACCATCGTTTGTTTTTCCCTGAATATTATGATAGCGACAACGATAAACCATTGATTGGTTGTCATTGGTCTTGGAAGGGAGAGCGATCGCTCTTAAATGATGTCCGAGTCCGAAATTTGGCAAGGGTTGGAGAATTTATCGAGAAGGAGGTGCTGCAAGTTGCTATAGACTGGATGAAATTACAACAAAATGTGACTCTTACTCCCGATAATTGCGCGGAATGGCGGGAAGCTTGGCATCCAAAGAGAGTACAAGTTTGGGGGCGTTTGGCAACTGAAGCTGAAGACTGTGAAGCAGTGCGTTGGTTACATGAACCTTATCGTCAGAAGTTAGGAAGGCATATTCAGGAAGGGTCGATTTATCAGTCATCTGTAACTGGTTTTGTAGGGCGAGAAACTCAGATAGGCAGACTTTGGCATCGGATGTATCCTGTAGTGGGGTTAAAGAAAAATCCCGATAATCCGAATAAACCTATTATTGGGAAAAGTCGGAAGTTTTTAGAGCTGTTGACCTTGTTTCCTGATGATTCTGAAGAATTTGAAGATTTTTTACACTTTCTTGAGTCCGAACAAAAAATGTTTCAGTTGTTGTGGGGAGACAGTAGAAGTTAGAAGTTAGAAGTCAGAAGTTACATGACACTATCAGGACTTATATAAAATCCGGGTAATTACTATATCCAAGTCATTGCGACTGGAACGGAGTGGAAGGAAGCAATCTCAGGGGTGCGCGGAGATTGCTTCCTATCGTCGCAATGACGACTATTCAACCGGATTGTATATTACGCAAAGACACTGTTTATAGAGTCCAGTAACTATTGGACAATAGTTATGAGTACTATATATAGCGTATCTGCGTAAGTCCTAACTATATTATGTTTGTTTAATTAGCGATAGAAAACTTTCTTCTATTATCGCTTCTTTTTCTCTCCTGACTCCTGACTCCTCTACTTAGGGCTTGCTGATTAAACTAAAAGCATTGACAGATAAAGGTTTTAGCCTTTTTGGGTCTTGAAAAAGTACAAGGTTTTCGTTCTAGGGAACTCAAAAAGTTAGGATTTTGGGTTAACTATCGCAGAAAAATCAAGGGATAATTCTTTCTCCTGCCTCCTCGCTCATTCCCCATTCCTCTTGACT
>NZ_JAAHHG010000087.1 GCF_010692555.1 Okeania sp. SIO3B5
TGGCAATTACTAATAAAATATTAGGGGATGCTGCTTCTACAGTAATACCTGTTTGTCTGACTGAATCTGGTAAAGAAGCTTCTGCTTGAGAAACTCGGTTTTGAACATTAACCTGAGCGGTATCTCGGTCTACATCATTAGGAAATACAATATTAATACTCGTTTGGCCACTATTACTGGTATTGGAATACATATATTTCATGTCTTCAACACCGTTAATTTCTCTTTCTAAAATTGTGGTTACGGTATTTTCTGTGGTTTGAGCATCAGCTCCAATATAGACTGATGATACTTGAATTTCGGTATTAGCTAGTTGTGGTAATTGGGCAATGGGCAACAATGGAATTGAAATTGCCCCCGCTAATATAATTATGATTGTACAAACTGTCGTTAATACAGGCCGTTTAATGAAGGTATCAGCAATACTTAAAAGCATGATTAATCAGTTATCAGTTTTTTCAAGAGAGTAGGGAGTAAGAAGTAGGGAGTAGGGGAGTGGGGGAGTAGGGGAGTAGGGGAGTAAGAGAGTAATTATAGAATTATAAACACATTTGATATTAAGTACATAAGCAAAATTAATTACACATCCTACTGACTCCCTATTGCCTTCCGGAGCAGATGAGCTGTTGCTTCTTTTCTGGATATCTCTAGTTAGGGCTTACTGATTAAATCTGAAAGTATTGACAGATATTGGTTCGAGCCATTGTATGTGTTGTAAAAGTGCCAAGTTTTGGCCCTCAATAGTTCAAAAAGTAAGGATTTTGGGAGACAACAGCCGGAAAAATTGGGGGACAATTCTTACAACTACATCTTCTTGTAATCCACAATTTCTCCTGACTCCTGAGGACTGACTACTGACTACTGACTACTACGAAGAGCAAAAAGACTTTTTCCGCAAACCCTAGTTATCAGTTCTCAATTTTTTCAGTTATATCATGTCCAGATAAGAAGTTGCCATTACCGAAAAATTGGGTTTAAAGCCTTGCACTTCTAGGGCAACTTTGTGTTTTGATAGAAAAAGTGGAAAGGTATCTAACCACTCTAAAAACCTAGCTACTAATCCTAGCACTAACACCTTGAAAACTAGAGTTATGGGGTTTTGCACAGGAATGCTTGTGTATGGAAAAGCTCTAAGCACCAAGTACCAGAGAACCAAAATTTTTAAGGTTTGAACTGTACCGTAGGGCATACGGGAACAGGCTCTTGGAATAGAGTAAACGCTTGGGGAGAGAACCATCTCTGGACTAGGTCTCGCAAGGTATTTGATTTAAGTGGACTCATTGAACCAAGAATCCTGGTTTCAGGAGAATCTCCGTGCGTTTACGCCGGGGAGTATGTCAATAGCGCGGAGATTATTGCTCCTCTCAAATTTAGTCACAGCAAGATTTTATATGAAATACAAAAAATTAATTGTGCAAATACACGAATTTCTCACACTCCCCTACTCCCCTACTCCCCTACTCCCCTACTCCCCTACTCCCCTACTCCCCTACTCCCCCACAGTGGGATTGCCCAATTGAGAATCATCAGCAATAGGTATACCATTCCGGAGTTTGACTACACCTGAAACAACTATTTTGTCAGTGCCTTTCAATCCCTCAATTACTTGATAAGCTTGACCTTGAATACTTCCCAATTTCACAGGTTTTTGAGTTGCAATCAACTTTTTCTCACCATCCATGATTTTCTCTTCTGCAACAAAAACAAAAGCTTGATCTCCGATCCGTCTGACAGAAGTAACCGGAACAGTTAATCCTTGTTTTTCTTCCCAGATGACTCTTGCTCTTACCTGCTGGTTAGTTTGCAGTTTCTTCTCCGCGTTGTTATATATTGCTTTGACTAAAACAGTTTGAGTTCCTTGGCCTGTATCTGGAGATATAAAAGATACTTGACTGCTACCAATTAATTGACCTGTCTGTTGGGTTAGTAACTCAACTCGTGTGCCTAGTCTAATTCGAGGTAGTAGATCTACATTGATATTAATATTAGCTTCTAAAGTATTATTGTCTTGAATAGTGGTTAGTTCAGTTTGACTATCTACATAATCACCTACTTTCGGTCGTACATTTCCCACCACCCCACTAATAGGAGCAAGAATATTGTAATATTGTAACTCTACTTGTTCTGCCACTGCATTTGCCTGAGCTTGTTGTAGTTGACTCCGAGCTTGAACTACCTGACTTTCCTGAGAAGAAATTTGTTCGTCTTGAGCTGCTATTTGAGCATCTAGAGTTTCAATACGACGCTGCAAATCTTTTTTAGCACTTTCTACCTGTGCCTTAGTAGCATCTATGACTTCTCTTTGAGCTGCTATTTGAGCATCTAAAGTAGTTGTACGCCTTTGTAAGTCTTTTCTAGCACTTTCGACCTGTGCTTGAGATGCTTCAATCACTTTTCTTTGAGCTGCTATTTGAGCATCTAAAGTAGTTGTACGCCTTTGTAAGTCTTTTCTAGCACTTTCGACTTGTGCTTGAGATGCTTCAATTTCTTGTTCTATATTATCAATTTCTGCTTCAGCTTGTTTAATGTCGCGGGTAGCTTGATCAAACCTTTCTTTAGCAACTACTCCTTGTTCATATAAAGTTGAAAATCGTACTTGTTCAATTTTTTGGTATTCTAAAGTTGCTTCTCTTCTATCTTTCTCAGCTCTCTGTGCTCGCAAAGATGCCTCAGCATCATCTAGTTGTGCCTCTTCTGATAGGGAACCAGACTCAGCTAGTAACCTATTTAGTTCCTGACGCTGAGACCCCAGATTTGCTTGAGCATTCTGTAAATTAGCTTCCTCAGATAAGGAACTAGACTCAGCTAGTAATCTATTTAGTTCCTGACGTTCTCTGCGGAGGTTAGCTTCAGCATTTTCTAGATTTGCTCGCTCAGAATTTAATTCTCTTTGGGCAATTAGCTCAGTTTTATCATCTCTCAACGCTCTTATTTGAGCTTCTGCACTATCCAATTGTGCCTTAGCTGAAACTATCTGAGCAATATTACTATCAAGAACTGCTTGTTGTCGAGAAGGATCTATTTGCAGTATGCGGTCTCCTTTCTGAACTCTGTTACCCAATGATACAAATACTTGACTTACTTGTCCACTAACTCTTGGTGTAATAGTTGCTCTTTCTTTTCCTTCTACTGTTGCGATATACTCTGTGCTGTCTGCAACTTGAGTTTGATCGACTCTTGCTATTTCAACAGCAGTAGGTGGCGGTGCTACTGCTGGTGGTGTTTCACCTCCACAGGAGCTTAATAGAAGGGCGGATAACAACAAAGGCCAATATCTAGCCTGGTTGACTAATTTACTATCTATTGGTGCTAACTTCACTGCTAAATTATCTCCTTTAGGTGTTAGGTATGTGGAATGGGCATCTTGTCCGTTCCTGATATTTTCCCTCAGCAATGCCAATGTGGAATGGGTATCTTGCCCGTTCCCAATTTTATGTGAGGCTGCACAGAATTATTTTTTCCTTTTTCCTTTTTCTTTTTTCCTTCTTGAAGAAATTTATGAACTTGTCTGTCTGGAACTACATTCAACTTTGATTAAAATATTATTCTATGCAACTTTATTATGGCAACTTCTTATAAATTTGGTATTAGATTCGAGGTTTTATCCTATCTTATATTTATTATTTTTATTCTAATTTGACCAAAAAATAAGGTATCAAGCCTCCCCTTTCAAGGGTATGAAAAAAAATCAAGTTCAATACTTGAATCCCGATGCTTTTCTAGGTCATGCTGCGCAAACAGGCAGAGGTACTGATAACTGATAACTGATAACTTAAATAACCAGTCAAAACCAAAATTATGAGTATTAAGTAATAATTGATTTCCTAGTTCTGACTTAATAATAGGTTAATGTCTAGAAAGAACTATTTCAAATCAACCATCATTTCTGACTTCACCAATTCTGACATATTTAGAAAGATAAGGTTATAATTTACAAGACTTGGCTGTTAAGCTTAAGTATTGTGAAAATTCTGATAAGCATTTGATTCAACTGTTATAGAAAATTAAAAAAAGAATCAAATTATTGATGCTTAAATATTGAATAATGATGATTCAATTGACTTAGAAATATTAGAAATATATTAATATATGGAAACCGCAAATTTTCTCACTTGGTTACTCTTCTTTGGATTGATAAGTAGCATTGGTATTGGTACTATGATATATGCTTATCGTGGAAAAGGTAGTATTTCTGTCCTATTTACAGAATTTATCTCAACATATTCATCAATACCATCAGAGGCAGAAGTAAATTTTCAACAAGGATGTGAGGCTTTTCAAAAGAGAAATTATCAACAGGCAATAAATAAGTTTACTGAAGTTCTGAAAAATAATTCAACTATTGCTGAAGCTTATCATAATCGAGGTTTGGCTTTTGCTAATCTACGTCAAGATGATGAAAGTGTAGAAAATTTATTGCAAGCTGGAGAATTATATATAGAACAAAAAAATCAAGATGCTATGATGATTTTGAAAAAAAATTTGGAATTATTAAAGGCTAGAAAAGAAGCTAGGAAAACTCTAGTTATAGGGAATAGGGAATAGGGAATAGGCAACAGGCAATAGGCAACAGGCAACAGGCAATAGGCAACAGGCAATAGGCAACAGGCAATAGGCAACAGGCAACAGGCAACAGTGGGAAAAATATTTCCCTGTCTTAGGTTGATCTATCAGTCTATGTCCTAACCAAAAAGCAGATGTAATTAGGGTTTGCTGATTAAATCTAAAAGCATTGACATATCAAGGTTGAGCGCATTTTTGAGTTAAAAAAAATCCAAGCTTAATGGTCGTAATGGTTCAAAAAATTAGCATTTTAGGCACATAGTTGCGCAGAATAATCTCTTGATTATTCTTCCTCCTACCTCCTCTATAATTCCCATTGCTCCTGTCTCCTGTCTCCCCCTCCCCTCCTGGGAGGGGCTAGGGGTGGGTTGGGAGGGGGAGGGGCGAGGGGTGGGTTGTCTCCTACCCTCACCCATAAGACTTTTTCAGCAAACCCTAATTATTAATTAGGGCTTGCTGATTAAATATTAAAGCATTGACTGATATTGGTTTCAGCCTTTTTTGCTTGAAAAAAGTGCGCATATTTTCGGTCTAAAAAGCTCGTGCATGCTAGTATTTTGGGACGATTATGGCAGAAAAATCAAGAGAAGGTTCTTCTGACTACTTCTTCTATAATTCCCATTCCTCCTGAATTCTGGATTCTGAATTCTGGCTTCTCCTCTGAAAAAAATACTTTTTCAGCAAACCCTAATTATTAATTATTAATTATTAATTGTTGAATCCCCCACTCCCTACCCCTAAATAGTATAATAAGTATTCAACAAGCATTTTATTGAAGGGGTAATCATGGGATTAGGTATTTTAATTGATGGTAAATGGGTATCTAAACGAGAACAAGAAGATTCTCAAGGTAGATTTATTCGCCCCAATACCACATTTCGGAATAAAATTACAGCAGATAATTCGAGTGAGTTTAAGGCAGAAGCAGGACGTTATCATCTATACATTTCTTGGGCTTGTCCTTGGGCACATCGAACTGCTATTATGCGCAAGTTAAAAGGACTAGAAGATGCTATTGAGTTGTCAGTTGTGGCAGCAGTAATTGACCAAAATAGTTGGGAATTTTCTGATTCTGAACCGGGATCTATTCCTGATAGTATTAATAATACTAATTATCTTTGGCAACTATATCTGAAGGCTGATTCAAATTATAGTGGGAGAGTTACGGTACCTGTACTTTGGGATAAGGAAAAAAATACTATTGTTAATAATGAATCCCGTGAAATTATTCGGATGTTTGATACTGAGTTTAATGGTATTGCTAAAAATGACCTAAATTTGTGTCCGGAAGATTTAAAAGATACCATTGAAAAAACTCTTGATACTATTTACCAGCCAATTAATAATGGTGTTTATCGGGCGGGTTTTGCTGGTTCTCAATTAGCTTATGAAGAAGGAGTAAAAGATTTATTCGCAGCTTTAGATTATTGGGAGAATATATTATCAAAACAACGTTATTTGTGTGGCGATCGCCTAACTGAAGCTGATATTTGTATGTTTACTACTTTGCTTCGTTTCGACCTAGTTTATTATGTTCATTTCAAGTGTAATTTACATCATATTTGGGATTATCCAAATCTCTGGAATTATCTAAAAGATATTTATCAACATCCAGGGGTCAAAGAAACTTGTAATTTTGACCATATTAAACGGCATTATTACATAAGTCATCCTAATGTTAATCCTACTAAAGTTGTGCCAATCGGTCCGGAGATAGATTTAGATTCTCCACATAACCGGGCATCAATAGACATCCCCACAGAAGCTCCTGAAGCTATTATCCCACCGTTCTGAAAATTCATTAAAAAGCTGAGAGCTGACTGCTAATAGCTGAATTTTTATTAATCTAAGAGAATAGGAAATAGGGAAAAATATAAATATGAAAATATAAATTTTATACTCTTTATTTTTTCCTGATTTCTTTAGTCAGTTATCTTCATTTTTTTCAAAATCTATTCGCTAAATATGCCTGCTAAAGATATTTTTCATAATGCTGTCAAACTAGGATTAGAAAAAGAAGGATGGATAATTACAAGTGACCCTTTACATTTAGATTTTGGTGGGGTAGAAATTTATATTGATTTAGGTGCAGAGAAACTCATTACTGCTGAAAGAGCAGGAGAAAAAATTGCTGTTGAAGTGAAAAGTTTTATTAGTGATTCAGCAATTTCTGAGTTTCATAAAGCATTAGGGCAATTTATTAATTATCAAACTGTATTAAGTCAAAAAGAACCAGAACGTGAATTATATTTAGCTGTTCCTCAAACAACTTATGAAGAATTTTTTAAACTAGAGTTAATTCAACTTGTGATTAAAAACCAGTATATTAAATTAATTATTTATCATCCAGAACAGGAGACAATTGAACAATGGATAAAGTAGATAAATATGGGGAAATAATTCAAAAAGTAATTCAAGAATATGCTGGCGATCGCTACACAAGAAAAGATGTTGATAGAGAATTAATTTTTGATACTAAAAATCATCATTATCAAATAGTTAATGTGGGTTGGGAAGGCGATCGCCGTGTGTATGGATGCGTTCTACATTTTGATATTAAGGAAAAGAAAATATGGCTACAATATAATGGTACAGAAATTAATTTTGCTGAGGAATTAGTCAAAGCAGGAGTGCCGCATCAAGATATTGTCATTGGTTTTCATTCTCCGTTTATGCGTCAATTTACAGAATATGCTGTAAGTTAATGGTATTATCTGAAATTATCTTGAATCAGAATAATATTTATTCTACTGTCAGTAGGAGCAAAAGGCTGTTTGCCCCTACAACTAAATTATTGATACTAAGAGTCTGATATTATGTACCTTTCCTGAAACGATAAGCAACAGCACTAAATATTAATAAACCTATTGCAGAAGTTGGTTCGGGAACTGGAGTAGTGGGTTCAGAACCTTCTACTGACAGTGGAGAAAAATTATCAAATGCAAGTCCAACAGGTCTTGAATGTCCCGTATGGACTAGACGAACAGCATGAATATCTTTTTGTGGGCGGTCAAAAGACCAAAACCAAGGAGAACTATCTAAGGCAGAAGTAGAACCAAGAGGACTCGTAAGAGAATCAATCACAGATAAGTCAGCTCCCAGTGCTTGAATTTTCCATTGTTCAAGACCATCAATATCCCAAATTTCACCTGATGCAGCTCTTGTAGGGGAAGTATAAGAAATTAGAAGAGATATATCATTAGGTTGTGAGCTAGCTCCCCGTAGAAAAAAACTACCAAACCTTTCTTCAAAACCAGGGGCAGCTGTATCAGCTATTTCTGCTCCTTGTGTTGATGTAAAACCTCCTCCAGAGTCTGAATTGCCAACGGCTTCCAATATGGGGAAAAGTCCGGCATCGGGTAAACCATCCAGGTTACGGTCAATGCCAAAAGTTACGCCCAAAGATGAAAACTGATCTGTAATTGGCATATTATCTACAGCTACACTGCCATCAGGAAATTTACCATCTACAGGTTCAAAATTAATTAGAGACACTGCATTAACTGAATGATTGGGCAATACAGATACAGAGGTGGTCACCACAATACCCATCAATATTTGTTTGATTTTGGTCATAATGATTCAGTCAAAAATACAAAGAGAATAATACAAGGCTTTATTTTTTTCCCTCTATTTTTCTGTTTGTCTAAGGTTTTGATTTTTATGCACTAATAAATACCAGAATCAATATTTGAAAAGTTTTAATTATCAATATCAGCTTCTAATTTTAAAATTATCAACTTTGTCATCAATCTCTGACAAAAAACAGTAAAAAAATTTCTAACAACTCAACATAATTTCAATACTTTCAGCCTTTTTTCTCGATCTGTGTGATATGATAAATTAAATATAATCTATAGCTATTTATTGCCTAATACAAATTTAAAGCTGCAAATATTGATTATTTCGTTCTTTAAAGTAGCGATCGCCTCATATATCTCCAACCATGATGAACTAATTTTCTTCAGTCTCTCTAAGCATGAATTGACTTATTTATAATTACATGGTAAGTAGAGAAATTAATTAACCTATGCACCTAGTACCATTGTCAGTAGGAGCAAACGGCCTTTTGCCCCTACACCTAAATTATCGACCCTAGAAATTTGATATTATTTGCCTTTCCTGAAACGATAAGCAACAGCACCAAATACTAACAAACCTATTGCAGAAGTTTGTTCGGGAACTGGAGTAGTGGGTTCAGAACCTTCTACTGACAGTGCAGAAAAATTATCAAATGCAAGTCCAACACCACTTGCACTTCCTGTATAGACCAAGCGAATAGCATGAATATCTGTTTCTGGGCGGTCAAAAGACCAAAACCAAGGAGAAGCAGCTAAAGCAAAAGTACCAACAGGACTGACAATAGAATCAATCACAGATAAATCAGCCCCCAGTGCTTGAACTTCCCATTGTTCAGTTCCTTCTGGATGAACATCAATATCCCAAATTTCACCTGATGCAGCTTTTGTTGGGGAAGTATAAGAAATTAGAAGAAATTCACCATTAACGTTTGAGTCAACTCCCCGTAGAAAAAAACTACCTAACCTATTTTCAAAACCAGGAGCAGCTATATCATTTCCTTTTGCTGAATAAAAACCTGGTACAGGATCTGAAAAGCCAACTGCCTCCAACCTGGGGAAAAGTCCGGCATCGGGTAAACCATCGAGATTACGGTCAATGCCAAAAGTTACGCCCAAGGATGAAAACTGATTATTAATTGGCATATTATCTACAGCTACACTGCCATCAGGAAGTTGGCCATTCACAGGTTCAAAATTAATCAGAGAAGCTGCATTGACGGAATGATTGGGAAATACACACACAGAGGTGGCTACCACAATACCCATGAATATCTGTTTGATTTTGGTCATAATGATTTGGTCAAAAATACAAAGATAATAAAAGATAATAATAGAAGGCTTTATTTTTTGGTAGTCCTGCATAGTAATGGAACACAAGAAACAAGGGATGCTTGGCACGGGAGCAAGATGCTCCCACTGGCGCACCTCGTAACAAAAATAATGCAACACACGACCATTACGATGTACCACCACCTATTTTTTTTCTTCTACCTTTCTATTTATCTAAGGTTTTGACTTCTATGCACCTAAGAGAAAAATTTTTCGTTGAGTTTTGAGTTGTACCTTCTGCCTTCTTAAATCTACTACTAAGTAGGAGCAAACAGCCATTTGCCCCTACAACTAAATTATCAACACTAGCAATCTGATATGATCAAAATAATTGGGTCGCAGTACCCTGCCTTTTAAGGTGAAATGTTCTTGGGGGGGTTGCTCACGCATCCCCGTTACAAAAAAACTTCTGACTTCTGACTTCTGACTTCGTTAATTGCCTTTCCTCAAACGATAAGCAGCAGCACCAAATATGAATAAACCTATTGTAGAAGTAGGTTCAGGAACTGATTTAGAACCTTCCACTGCCAGTGGAGAAAAATTATCAAATCCAAGTCCAACACTACTCACACTTCCTGTAAAGACTAGACGAATAGCGTGAATATCTTTTTCTGGGCGGTCAAAAGACCAAAGCCAAGGAGAAGATTCTAAAACAGGAGTAGTACCAGCAGGACTGATAATAGAATCAATTACAGATAAATCAGAACCGAGTGCTTGAACTTCCCATTGTTCAAACCCTCTTTCTGGTTCGCCATCAATATCCCAAATTTCAGCCGATGCAGCTTTTGTTGGAGAATTGTAAGAAATTAGAAGAGATTCACCATTAGCTAGTGAGTCAACTCCCCGTAGAAAAAAACTACCTAACCTGTTTTCAAAACCAGGAGCAGCTATATCAAATTCTTCTCCTTCTGTTGAATAAAAACCTGGTACGGAATCTGAATTGCCAACGGCCTCCAACCTGGGGAAAAGTCCGGCATCGGGTAAACCATCGAGATTACGATCAATGCCAAAAGTTACACCCAAGGATGAAAACTGATCTGTAATTTCCATATTATCTACAGCTACACTGCCATCAGGAAATTTACCATCCACAGGTTCAAAATCAATCAGAGATGCTGCATTAACTGAATGATTTGGTAATACACACACAGAGGTGGCGATCGCAATACCCATCAATATTTGTTTGATTGTAGTCATAATTATTCGGTCAAAAATACAAAGTTGACATAGAGGAGCTTTGTTTTTTCCCTCTATTCATCTGTTTGTCTAAGGTTTTGACTTCTATGCAACCAATAGACATCTCCAGAAAAGAGGGAACAGGGAACAGGGAACAGGGAACCCACCCCTAACCCCTCCCAGGAGGGGAATAATTGATGATTTATGGATAATAATTGATTTTATTTTTAATTTTTGGAGATGTCTAATGGAAAAAATTTCCGTTTTCCGACTATTGCGTATAGAGCAATAATTTATTCATTTTTCCGACTATTGCGTATAGAGCAATAATTGATTTATTTGCTAAAGCACCCGAACAGAGGGTATGGATAGTGGAAATTCCCCACTATTGCGTATAGAGCAATAATTAATTCATTTGCTGAAGCACTCTGCCAGAGGGGATGGATAGTGGAAATTTCCTACTATTGCGTATAGAGCAATAATTAATTCATTTGCTGAAGCACTCTGCCAGAGGGAATGGATAGTGAAAATTTCTCACTATTGCGTATAGAGCAATAATTAATTCATTTGCTGAAGCACTCTGCCAGAGGGGATGGATAGTGGAAATTTCCTACTATTGCGTATAGAGCAATAATTAATTCATTTGCTGAAGCACTCTGCCAGAGGGAATGGATAGTGAAAATTTCTCACTATTGCGTATAGAGCAATAATTAATTCATTTGCTGAAGCACTCTGCCAGAGGGAATAGATAGTGAAAATTTCCGACTATTGCGTATAGAGCAATAATTAATTCATTTGCTGAAGCACTCTGCCAGAGGGAATAGATAGTGAAAATTTCCGACTATTGCGTATAGAGCAATAATTAGTTCATTTGCTGAAGCATCCTAAAATATCAATACACTACTCAATCTTCTAAATTCTAAATTCTAAATTCTAAATTCTAAATTCTAAATTCTAAATTCTAAATTCTAAATTCTAAATTATGAAGATGGTGCGTTACGACGGATTGCTAAATACCTTTCACAGCCTAAATTTTAACCGTCTAACGCACCCTATTGGACTGACACGGCTAAAATAGTGCATTAGGCTTTTTGATAATCACCGCATCACCCGGTCATTACAATCCCCCACCTCCCCATTTTCTAATGCACATTTTTAGATGAAGCGATCCACTACTGGACTGTTTCACTTATTGCACAGTTTTAGCTGTGTCAGTCTACTACTCAAATTTTTGACTTTTGACTTTTGACTTTTGACTTTTGACTTTTGACTTCTAACTTTCCTGAGAACAAGCATCATAAAGTCTCTGACTATTCTCACTTATACCTTCCAGCAACCATTTTTGTCTGATTCTTTTAGCTTTTCTATCATGAGCGAGAAAGTCATTAATATACCTTTGCCAACTAGAATTTTCCTCCCCTCCAGGAAGTATAAACCCATAACCCGCACAAAAAGGACGACCATCTTCCTGATTGATAGTAACGAAAGTATAATCTTTTTCCATGTCTAGGTTCATACTCCACGCCAAACCTAACAAAAGAGTTCCATCACTGGCAAAACCATTAACTTCACCATCCACTAAAGCACTAATACCTTGTTGTCTAGTTAAAAATTTATTCTCAATTTGTTCTTCAGGATAAGCACTCTTTAAATCGCTTTCATTGGAAGTATTCTTAACTACACCAACTATGGCATTACCTGCATTGACATCTTGTTCTTCCCTACCTCTTTTAGCTAAAACTTGTGTTGCTGTGACAAAAAAAGGTGCAGAAAAATTAACACCATATTTTTCTTCACGTTCAGTGCTAATAGTATTAGGGCCACACTCCAAATCTACCATACCACTTTTTACCATATCCCAACGACTTTGGACAGTTGATGTAACAAATCTTACCCTGATTGGCTCGAGTTGATTAGCACTGAGACGTTCACGTAATGCATAGGCAATATCTATACAATATCCTTCCCGTTCTCCCTTGTCATTCCTGGAACCAAACCAATAGGAATCTTCTCTAACTCCTACAAATATCTCCTCTCTTCTAATAATTGTTTCTTGTGTTTGTGACTGACTAATTTTTTGAGGGAAAATAGTCGCCAACAATCCTAGGGATGAAGCAATAATAATTTTTAGTTTCAAGTTCATAATTGTTAGTTTTAAGATTAAAATCTCCAAACGCTTCGAGTAACGAATACCAAAATTGGGTCATTTTTATCATTATGTTCTGGTTGTGTTTCCACGAAAAAACCAGATGTTATATCTATATTATTTGAAATTCGATAACTGTAGAAAATTTGAAATTGTATAGAAGTATCTGGGTCATCTTCACCATTGTCAATATCAGTCACTTTTGGCTGTTGACCAACCGAAAGACCTAACATTCCATTTTCAAATACTAAATCATTTATAGCTACTGTTACTGCCCAATGCCAAATATCAGCTTCATCCCCTTCGCGATCGCCTGCTTCTGCTCTAGCATTACTGTAACCAACCCAACCAGAAATAGTAAATGGTGCCCACCGATAGCTAGTTTGAAATCCAAAATGGTCTGCTGAAGTTGCCACCCTACCAAAAGGCCGTTGAGCATTTTGGCTACCTGTAAAACCTGCTACATTAACTAAATCCGCCGTATAATATGCTCTTACATAAGCAAAAGAAAAGTCAAAATCTAGGGTTGGTGAGACTGTTAACTGAGCATAAGCACTGTTTGTACCATTAAAAATTCCACCACCTTCACTCGGATCGTTGACTCTACCCGTACCACCACCAGGACTACCTCCGAGATAAGCCAAATCTAACCTGAAGTTCTCGTTAATTTGATAACTATAACCTAAACCAGCACCCCCTACCTGAATGTATATAGTAGGGTTGTAAGCTGGATACAAAGCCAAACTTCCTATACTACCACTGATTAATTTAGGATTAAGAGCAGGAGCCATTAAATCGAAGTCAAGTCCAGCAGCTCCTATATAAAGACTCATTTCGTTATTGAGGGGAAAAATATAGTATACTTCGGTTAGTTGCGCTATATCGTTAGGCGGAGCTCCTGCGTTCAAGAAGGTCATAGCAGTACCTGTATTTACTCCCGGGAGATCTCCAGCTCTGATCCTCGTTCTGAGGAAGTCTGTTCCTGTAAAACTGGTATCAAAGTTAAATGTCAAGGCATGACCAAACCCAATTTGGTTATCATCGGCACTTACGGTAGCACCATCTTCTCCATCATTACCAAAGGCGTCATATAGAGCCATTACTACTTGCCCTTTGAGTAAGGTTGTGGTAGAAAACTGATTAGCTTCGAGGATATCTGTCCGTGTTTCTAGAGCATTCAGGCGGGATTTAGTATCAGCTATTTCAACAGCAAAATCTGCTTGTAATCGTTGACTTTTAGCTAAGTCTTCTTGACTAATATAACCTTCACCGAATTCTTCAATTAGACTTTGAATAACTTCTAAACATTCGTTGAGATTAGCAGCAAATTCATAACGACTGATGGCTCTATTTCCACCAAATGTACTATTTGGGGAGGCCAATAGACAACCGTAGCGTTCTGCTAATCCTTGTAAGGCACTATAGGCCCAATCTGTGGGTAGAACATCACTAAGTTGATTGACAGAGTTAACTCGTTCTAGGGGGGGTGGTACTTGGGGAGGTTGATCGAGTTGATTGTATTGTTCTATTTGTCCTAAAGTATCATCATTTTTGTCTGTAGCAATATTTGCTTTTTTTTGGTCTAACTCTTCAAGTGGTTTAGATTTCTGTGGAGGTTGCTTGAGTGGGTTGTATTCCTCTATTTTGTCTAAAATTTGAGCAGTTTGGTCAAGACTTTCACTTGATTGTTGTTTCTCGGCTTTACTACTTGGGGTAATAGATAAGACAAATGCTATGCCTAAAATGAATGGGAATACTGCACCATAAAATTTATGTCCCATATTTTCAGTTTGATAATTTTATTGGAGGTACAAAAAGCATTATTATGTTAATATGCTTTGCAACTTTATTAAGTAAATATTTATATTTATTAGGCTGTAGGTTTTAAGTGATATGTCGTAGGTGCACAGGCAAGTATAAGGAACAGGCAAGATGCCCATTCCACTTCCATAAAACTATTAAAATTATCCCGCATTTATGCAATGCCAAATTTTGATTAAGCTTAATTATCTGGAAATGGTATAAATACTCTCTAAATTATTACCAATTACCAATTATCTTTTCTTTTGCAGGTTTAATACCTCACCACCAACGGGGGAGCTGAAAATTGTTTGGGGCTATGAGACACTGAGTGGCGTATCGAAGACTATCCATAAGCAATTTTTCCTTCTGCCTTCTGCCTTCTGCCTTCTTCCTTCTTCCTTCTTCCTTCTGCCTTCTTCAATATGAATGACTCATCACAAAAATACTATATTATCAAGAAACTAGAGGAAACTTGTGAAATTTTGCCTATTACACAAGTCGAACACAAAAAAGACCCCGACATTGTAGAAACATGGGGTCCATTTAATACTGTGGAAGAAGCGATCGCCCGTCGTGTAGGATTGATTCGAGCGGGAAAATGTCAACCAAAATAATTAATAGAATGAATTTATCGCTCTACTTTTTTGTTGACTGAGCTTTCTTATTTTGAACTTTTGCAATCTCTTGATTCAAAATTTCCAACGCTTTTGCATATTGAGGATCGTCAAGAGTACCTATTTTGTCCCGACTTTTGCGCAAAGCCTCTTTTTGTTCATCTGTCAGAGAAATTTCTATATCTGGTTTAATTCCCTCATGGTTAATATCGCGACCGCTCGGAGTAAAATATTTAGCGATCGTTACTGCTAAACCTGCACCTTTACCCACACCACGCACAGACTGCACCAACCCTTTACCAAATGTCTTAGTACCTACTAATGTCGCCCGTTGATTATCTTGTAGAGCGCCAGAAAGAATCTCACTTGCACTTGCCGAACCCCCATCCACCATAATCACCAATGGCTTATCTGTCAAAGACCTATTAGTAGCCTTTTGGCGATCAGTAACACCACTACGGTTTACAGTAGAAACAATATCTCCTCGTTCGAGCCACATCCGAGCAATTTCTACGCTAGCATAAAGTAAACCACCAGGATTAGAACGTAAATCTAAAATATAACCCGATACATCCTGAGTCTCTAACTCATCTATGGCCTCTCGCATTTCACCAGCAGCATTAGCACTAAACTGATTTAAGCGGATATAACCAACTTTACCCAGAGAACTTTCTTTCTGAGAATACTTTACGGGATGAATTTCAATTTTTGCTCTAGTAATAGGAAAGTCTATTTCCTGACCTTCTCGTTTAATGGTTAGAGTTACTTGAGAACCGATAGGACCACGGATCAAACTTACTGCCTGATTTATATCCATTCCCTCAGTGCTTTGACCATCTATTTTGCTAATAATATCTTTAGCTTGAACTCCTGCTTTAAAAGCCGGAGTATCTTCTATTGGTGAAATTACTACCAATTTTTTGGTATCCTGGTCTTGGGTTAGTTGAATACCTACACCTGTGAGTTCTCCAGAAGTGTCAATTTGCATATTTTTAAACTCTTCTGGGTCCATGAAGCGGGTATAAGGGTCTCCTAGCTTTTCTAGCATTTCCCTAATTGCATCATAAGCTTCTTCATCAGTTGTATAAGTTTGATCGAGATACTCAGTGCGAGTAGCTTTCCAATCTACTTGATTGAAAGTACCATCAACATAAGTTTTATCAATAATTTGCCAAACTTGGTCGATTAATTCTTTAGGGTCGTTATTATTTAATGATGCTTGAGAGGAAAGATGAATACCAGCGCCTATGACAGTAACGCCTGTTAACATTAATGCTGTTGCACCAAGAATTAGCCCACGTTTTGCTATAACCATTTGTTTGTTTCTTAATTAATTTAAACAATAATTACTACATCACTACTATGCCTAATTTAGCATAAGTAATATAATGCTTGGAGTTAAGTTGCTTTACTATGTATATAGTAAAGAAAATAAAAGGGAATCAGTTCAACAATTAATAATTAATAATTAACAATTACCTCACCTTGAAAATAAGAAAATTAACGCTTAAGAAAGATTTTTTCTTTTCTCTTAGTCGATTGGATATAGCTAGGTATACTCGCCACCCATCGACCACTTTTCCCTTTTAAAGGAGAGCTTTTAAACGTTAATTATTCGGTAAATATTCATCAATAAATTTAGGTTTTTTAAAGCCAATAATGTATTTTGTTTTTATGGTGTATGTCTAGAAAAAAGTATTATTATCTAACTTTAGGAGCTTTGTCAAACTTCAGCACTAAGTAGATAGGTGTTAAAATTTGTCGTATATAACAACAATGTAAATTTCCATCAAATCAACTTTAGGTCGGGGCTTGGATTTAGTTTACAAAAATTAATATAGTTAAGCTTTTTTGTGCGTAACTACTTAATACCTTATTAACAGATATTAAATTATGAAAATTTGTAGCAGTCGAAGTAAAGGTTAGAATATATCAAAAGCTTAAAATTCAGACAACGCCAGATTTTTCCTTCTTTTTTCTTCCTTATGCTATGACGTAACCATTAAGCTATTAGCTATCAGCAACAACACTCTCTCCTTAAGGACAGTGTTTAAATTAAAATAGAGTTTAAGGGTAAGGGACTTAACTTTTGTAGTAAGAGACAATTATTGACATCCTTCCGACGCTGCTCTTACGAGACAGCGCGGGATTCCTTAACATCACTGTTAGGGGCTTTCTGTTTCTTAGCACCCGCCTTTGGAGACTTAATCCCTTCAGGTCTTACAGTCGCTCCACAGACTGACACTGCGAGTCCCGCAGCCAAAATATTTATTGAAGCGTTTATGTCCCTGTCATGGTGAGCTGCACACTCTGGGCAATCCCACTCTCTTACACTTAGAGGTAATTTTTCTACTATATGCCCACAATTAGAACAACGCTTTGAACTAGGAAAATATCTATCAATCTTGATTAATTCCCGTCCATACCATTGAGCTTTGTATTCTAATTGCCTGACTAATTCGGACCAGTTGGCATCACTTATTGCTCTAGCTAATTTATGGTTTTTGACCATGTTTTTTACTGCCAAGTCCTCAACTACAACAGTTTGATTTTCTCTGATTAATTGAGTGGTCAGCTTGTGGGTATAGTCTCCTCTTGAATCTTTAATTTTTGCGTGTATCCTAGCTACTTTCAGTCTCGCCTTTTGGTAGTTATTAGATCCCTTAGTTTTTCTCTTTAGAGACTTAAGCGCCAATCTCAGCTTTTTGTGTAATTTGTTTATATTCTTAGGGTTAGCAATTTTTTCTCCATCACTGGTAGTAACTAAACTGGCAATTCCTAAGTCAATACCTATTTGTTTTTTGACTGGTTTAAGTTTTAAATCTCTGGTATCATTGACTCTCAAAGACACAGACCACCTACCACAGGAATCAAGTTTCACTGTTATTGTTGTTGGCCAACAATCTGGTGGCAGTTGTCTACTCCATCTAATAGGTAACGGTTCAGCACATTTAGCTAGATAAACTTGACCATCTTTCCACTTGAAAGCAGACTTTGTGAATTCAGCACTACCACCATTACGTTTTTTCTTGAAATTAGGATATTTAGCCCGCCCACTAAAAAAGTTAGTGAAAGCTGTCTGTAAGTGTCTCAAGCCTTGCTGTAAGGGTACACTGCTTACTTCTGTGAGGAAATCTAAATCTTCCTGCTTTTTCCAGTGAGTCAGCATAGCGGAAGTTTGCTTATACCCTACTCGCTCTTTATTTTCATACCAAGCTTGAGTCCTTGCTGCTAAAGCTCTGTTGTAGATCAGTCGAACACACCCCAATGTTCTCCGCAAAAGGTTTTCCTGTTCTGGAGTAGGATAAAACCTAAACTTGTAAGCTTTTTCAACCATTTACTACTTGCTAATTCTAGGTTGGTATTTTAACATATTCTGTGTGAAACCGCAAAATTGATTGGCATTCCCATGCGACGCTACCACAAGCCGGAGAGCGCGGGTATAAATGTCAACATTTAGATAAAGCATAGATCCTAAACTAAAAGCAATAGCTATTTGCGTAGTATCCCGCAAGGAAGCGCTGATGGCTGGCGGCTGAATGCTTACGCTATAATTGTTGATCACCTAGTATTAGTAGAAGTACACATCGATACTATCTTGAAATTTGCCGTACAAGCTTTTCTAGTTAAGAAAAATAGTAGATTTATTTCCCACATTCCAACTAAAACATTGATATTTTATCTGTATCCAAATTAACTAATTTAGATTCCTTATAGCTAACAAAAAGAAAAGCTCCATCTATCAATATGTTAATTTAAAAAGCATTTCAGTCCGGAATACTCTGCTTTTTCCTACGGAAATACTGTTTGCGGAGCATTCCGGTACGGAAAATGCCGATCGCTAGTTGAGAAAGGAGCGTATTTTTAATTACACTCCCAATTAAATTTCGATTATAAACTAGGGTTCAACCCAACGCCCATCAGTTTTAATTAAATTAATTAATTCTTCAACACCTTGAGACTCAGGGACTTTTTTAATTTCTTCCCGCCCACGATATAAAGAAATATACCCTGGTTGCTTACCTACATAACCATAATCTGCATCTGCCATTTCTCCAGGGCCATTGACAATACAACCCATCACAGCAATGTCTAATCCTGTTAAATGTTTTGTTGCCTCTCGCACTTGATGCAGAACATTTTCCAGATTAAATAGAGTTCGGCCACAGGAGGGGCAGGCAACATACTCTACCATTGTTTTCCGCAAGCCCAAAGCTTGAAGAATGCCATAACAAACTGGAATTTCTTTTTCGGGTGCTTCAGTTAAAGAAACGCGAATTGTATCCCCTATTCCATCTGCCAAAAGTGTAGCTATACCAGCAGTAGACTTAATTCGACCATATTCTCCATCACCTGCTTCAGTTACACCCAAATGAAGAGGATAGGCCATACCTAATTCGTCCATCCGTTTTACCATTAATCGGTAAGCAGCAAGCATGACTGGTACCCGCGATGCCTTTAGGGAAATTACCAAATTGTAGTAGTCTAAGGATTCACAAATTTTGAGAAATTCCAGGGCAGATTCTACCATGCCTTCTGGGGTATCTCCATAAGTAAATAACATTCTTTCTGCTAAGGAACCATGGTTAACTCCAATTCGCATGGCTTTATTTTGGTCTCGTAAAGAAATTACTAAAGGTTCGAGGGTTTGGCGGATTTTTTCACCTATTTCCTCAAATTCTACTTCGGTATATTCGTTTCTGCCAGATTGAGGTTTCTCGAATACAT
Organism: Okeania sp. SIO3B5; assembly: GCF_010692555.1. Classification (GTDB taxonomy): domain Bacteria; phylum Cyanobacteriota; class Cyanobacteriia; order Cyanobacteriales; family Microcoleaceae; genus Okeania. Next base: position 19,941 of record NZ_JAAHHG010000087.1, read on the forward strand.
ATAAGCCAGGATTAATTCTGACTTTATCAACGTGTTTGGCAACTTCTAGGGCAATTTTCATGCCGTTATGGTGGACGTCAGCTACAAGTGGGACAGGTTTATAAGTCTCTGTTAATTTCTGTCTAATCTCTGCTAAGGATTTTGCATGGGCCATACTGGGAACGGTAACGCGGACTATTTCGCAACCAATTTCATGTAAACGACGAATGGCAGCTACGGAACCGTCAATGTCAAGGGTGTCTTCATTGATCATTGACTGGACTACGACTGGATGGCCACCACCGATAGTTACATCACCTACTTTGACGGGGCGAGTTTTTCGTCTATGGATAGTTGTGTCAAAGGCGGGTTGATTTGCCGGAGTTTTGGTTGGTTTGGGTAGAGTTTGCATAATATATCGTTATATTTCTGTAGCGAAAGGCTCAGTAATAGATTTTGTCCTATATTCAGATTGCCATATAATAGTTCAATCTTATTAGTCAAGAGTCTAAAATTAAAAGTCATATGGATGTTTGAAAAAAGCAAGTGGCAAATATGAAAAATGTTAGTTTAGACCTTTTATTTGAGGCTCTATTTAGGGCTTGCGGATTAAATATAGAAGCATTGATAGATATAAGGTTTTAGGATTTTTAGGTATCAGGCATGTGCGAACTTTTAGGCTACTGAGGTTCAAAAATTGAGCATTTTTGGCTAACAAGGAATAGAAGAATCACTCTTACTCTTTTTCCGGCCAACTCCTCTTTAACTCCTATCTCTCTTAACTCCTAACTACTCCCTACCTCCACAAAAAGACTTTTTCAGCAAGCCCTATTTATTCTTTTAGTAATTATATTTATAGGTTCTATTGCCAAGAAATTAGCAAGAGGGAAAGGTTGGGAAAGACAAGATTTCTTTTGGGGAATAGAACTTACCAATGGATAATTGATAATTGATAATTGATAATTAATCCCCAAAAGTTTAAAGCCTCTCTTTTTAAGGAGAAAAAAAAATCAGATTTCCTTATATTCAATTCCGTAACGGTTTTAACCAGAGGTAATTATACCAAGCGTGATAAATGTTTGTTACAAATGGTAGGGACGTTGCATGCAACGTCCCTACAAAAGAAGGAAGAGGGAAGAAGGAAGAAGGGATAAATATTTAGGGCTTGCTGAAAAAGTCTTTTAGTGGGGGGAGGAGACAGGAGACAGGAGACAGGAGACAGGAGAAATAGGAATTTAGAGGAGGTAGTCGGAAAAATTGTCCCTTGATTTTTCTGCCCAACTATGCGCCTAAGATACTCACTTTTTGAGCATGAAGAGCTGAAAACCAGGCACTTTTTTCAAACCCAAAAAGGCTAAAATCTTTATATGTCAATGCTTTTTGATTTAATCAGCAAGCCCTATTTAGGGCTTGCTGAAAAAGTCTTTTTTAAGGAGTAGGGGAGCGAGGGAGTAGGGGAGTAGGGGAGAATTTTTTTGCCCAACTATACGCTAAAAATGCGCTCCTTTTTGAGCATGAAGAGCTGAAAACCATGTACTTTTTCACTTCCTAAAAAGGCTAAAACCTTTATCTGGTAATTATTTAAGATTTAATCAGCAAACCCTATTTAAAAAAATGGAAAAACGAAATAAATAACTATCTAAAATGAACTAGACTAGCTATTTTTAAGCATATCCGATCAAGGTCTACATTTTTGTAGAATTCTTTTTTAAAATTGGTATTATCCATTATTCATTATCCATGATCAATTAATGAAGTTATCTTCTATTTCTGGAGGTTTAACACTATTATTTAACTCTAATATTAATGCTGATGACGTTCAAAAAGCAGGACTATTTATTACGATATCTCTTGAGATTTTTATCTACGTAGTAAGACAATTAATAAAGGTTTTATCGTAAACTAAAAGAAATAGCTGATAACTGATAGCTGATGGCTGACGGCTGAATGCTTACGAAATTATCATAATCAGCTTCAACTTGTTCTGCATATTTAAAGGCTATTTCACGCACTAATTCTCTAAATTCTTTATGCTTACCATCAGTAATTTTTTTTACTTGTTTTTCAAAGGAAGTAGAAACTAATTTTTTATCAAAATCTTTATCTGCTCTAGCATGGTTGGTAGCAAGAATTTTTCCCCATTGTTGAGCAACTTCTATAAAACTGTTTTTATCTATTAAATTTTTAATTTTGAGAGACTTTTTATAGGGAGATATTTCTCTCACAGAATAATCACCAGAAAAATCTCCATCAATAGGATTATTATCTACAAGTTTTATCCATCCTAAAAAATCATCAGCGTGTTTAATCAATGCTTTATAAGCTATAGCGTGGCGTTGAGCATTATTATTAAATATTTTCCGATAATTAATGCGGTCATATAAGCTGAACAATTGATAAATAGGTGTCGGTTGAAACTGATGTTTAATATCTAGGATATGGTCATCATCTAAAGCATCAGTTTTCCCTTCTATTAATACATAATAACGTGATGTTCCTAAGGAACCTAAACCTGCATTTAATCTTTGGGCAACATCTTTAACTTTAAAATATTCTGGGTCATAATTTAGGTTGCCGGAAATGGTTTTACCATAATCTAGCATTCCTGATTCAATAGCCTTTTTAGCATCAGTGGCAAGACCTAATTTTTCACTAGAAAAATCAAACATTCTTTGATTTTCTATGACTTTAGTCCATTTTTCTAACATTCCTTGTCGTGTTTTTTTAGCAGCTTTTTCTATAGTTTTTTTCACTTCTCCTTTAGTATTAGTTTCTGTAAAATATATTTGAGTTTCTTCATCATTTCCTACATAAGAAGCTAAGGTATCTAGATAAGTTTCACTAAAACTATCAATCACCTCTTCTTGTTCAGATTTAGATAGGTTAGAACCATTTGCCACTAAAATAATACTGACTGCTAAACGCCACAAATCATATTGATAATCAGCAATAATTGATTCGTCAAAATCATTCAGATCGAAGATAATTTCTCCTTTATCGTTATTATAAGCACCAAAATTATCAACATGACAATCTCCTAAAATCCAAGTTTTTGTATTAGAATTGCCAAATTTACTGAGTCTACTATCATTAGCAAAATCTTGCCAAAACAAATGATTTGTTGCTCTGTAGAATTTAAATTCTGACTCTTGCATCTGAGCATATTTTTCGTCTTTTAACTGTTGTTTTTCTACAGGATTTGCATTTTCTAAAATTAAATCTGTATTTAATTCAATGGATTGCAATACTTGTTGTTTGCGCCGACTATTATCAATGGGTTGAGCTAAAGTATTAGAAGATAGCAATAACCAATTCATGATAATTAGGATAGTTATTACTATTAAGTTATTCCTAATTTTATTAGTTAATTGATTAATCATTATTAGAGTAATTTGAGTTACATTAATTATATAAGCGGGTTGGCGTTAAAAATTATTGTTATGGCAAGGCAAATAGGGTAACTGTTGAATTGGTAAAGTTATAAAGGGCACAAGGAAACAAATTGTTGACAAACTTTCTTTTCGTCAAGTACTTAAGTTTTTTTTGCAGCTTATTCTTATTATTTTGGGTTTGCGTATGGAAAGTCTTTTTACTGGGGTAGGGAGTAGGCAGTAGGCAGTAGTTAGGACGTAGAATAAATGGGAATAACAGAGTCAGTGGCCAAAACAATAGTAAGAGTGATTTTTCGGCTTTTGCTTCGGTGAAAATCCTCACTTTTTGAACCTATACTTGCTGAAAAGCTCATACTTTTTCCAGACATAAATTACCCGGGACTTACACAACTTTCTGTTTTTGGTTTTTCTGCACTTAAGATAACTGATTCAAGTTTATCTGCTGGTAAGCTTTTGGCTAATTCATCTATTCTAATTTCTGTTTCTTTTTGGGATTTTTGTTTAACTATTACTTTAATGTTTTGATATTTAATCAGCAAGCCTTATTTAGTAATATTCTACGCAGTTTAAAGAAAATATCTTAGAATCGGGACAGAGGAAATAGTGGTAAAGATTTCAGGCTTTATTCTGTCTATTTTTGAGGGTTTTACAAATCTGACAATAATTACTACTTCCCAACTATATTGGAAAACTAAATCGTCATTTTTGCTTCTCCCCAAAACTAGCTAATTCTCTGAAACTGCTTCCTATTTCCTGAAAAATTTTAATTCTCTATTCACATCATTTAAGGGGAATTATAAATTAGTATTATTACTAATTCTTTATCTACCTTCTCTTAAATTTTTATGGGCATAAAATCAATCTCTTCCATGCACTTCTTTCAACTTATAGCGGTTTTCACAAAGGTAGACTACAAAGCTTCTGCCTTCTGCCTTCTGCCTTCTGCCTTTAAGCCAAAATCTCTGTATTCTATGAAACATGAAAACTGCTATAAATCATGATCATTACTCAAAAATTCTCGCATATATTGATTAACCAATTGAGGCTGTTCTTGTTGTACCGAATGACCACAATTAGGAATATAGCGAATCTGAAAATTTTCCACATATTCTTCTGTGCCATAAGTTAATTCTTTTCCTAAAGCGGTATCCTCTTCACCCCAAAGCATTAAAGTAGGAATTCGTAATACTCCCCATTCTTGTTGATTGAAAAATCCAGGAAATATATTACGATAATAATTAATCATTGAAGTTAAAGCACCTCGTTTAGCCACAGCATCCTTGTAAGCTTCTATATCAGCATCAGTAAAAGCAGATTTATTTACCATATTGTTAAAAATAGAACCAATAGCTTGATAATCATTAAATTCAAGCATTAATTCTGGCAAAAAAGGTAACTGGAAGAAAAACATATACCAACTTCTCAAAAGTTGCTCTGGAGTACCTAAACCCTCTTTAAATTTTGCTGGATGAGGAATATTCATTACGATTAATTTTTCTACCATTTCAGGATTTGCATAAGCAAAAGACCAAGCTATTCCCCCTCCCCAATCATGTCCTACTAAAACGCATTTTTCATAACCTAATTCTTTGATTACTCCTTCTATATCTTTAATAAATTCTGACATTACATAAGCAGATTGATTTTCTGGTTTATCACTTTCATTGTAGCCTCTTAAATCTAAGGCAACTACTTTATAATCTTGAGCAAATTCAGGAATTTGATGTCGCCAAGAATACCAAAATTCAGGAAATCCATGTAACATTAACATCAAAGGACCTGAACCTTGAGTCACATAATGAATCTTAATACTATTTGCTGTGATAAAATTGCTAGACCAAGAATTTTCTTTGATTAACATTCATACCTCCGGATTCATTAATGGATAATGGATAATGGATAATTACCTCTGGTTAAAACCGAGATGATTGAGTATCAGAAAATATTATTTCTTCTCTTGATCGATTGGATATGGCTCCGAAACCTCGCCATCCCTCGACCGCTTTTTTTCCCTTTTAAAATTTTATTCTATACAACTTCATTATGAATTTTTTATAGCAGAAGGAAAGACCGAAAAACAGAAAAATATTGCGTTATCTGAAGTTTTAAACTTTTGATATGTCCACATTCTTTCCTTCAACTACGATATTAAGTAGACTGATAATGAAGCTTAGACAGGAAAGTATTTTTTCTACTTTTACCTTCTGAAATTGCTATAAATAGATCCAAAATTTAGTAATATTAATCCAGCGAACTAGGAAAATTTATAAAAATTTTTAGATTAGTACACTAAACACTCAGATAGTTAAAGAAACATTTGCTCCTTTAGCTAAATAAATTAAAGTTTTCTTGCTCTATTTATAGCAATTACCAAAAATAATAATACAAAAAAGAAATTGGCAATTTATGCTTCAAAGGAGAATACTAAATAGGGTTTGCTGATTAAATATCAAAGTATTGACAGGTATAAGTTTTTAGCCTTTTTCAGAACTGAAAAAGTACCTAGTTTTTGGCTATTGTTGTCTCAAAATGGTAAAGTTTTGACCCTGACAATGCCGAAAATTTGACCGTAGCAGATAGTTTAAACTGTTCCCTGTTCCCTGTTTCCTGTTCCCTACCTTTACTAACAGACTTTTTCAGCAAACCCTAAATATAAGAATTTCCTGCGGAATGCTGCGCAAACAGCTATTAGCAGTCAGCTACGGAGGAACTACGTTAACAGCAATTAGTAATGAATAATTACTTCTCAAGTGTAGTCAGGGTACTTTGGCGGTAACTTTTTATTCTTTCTCAAGTTCTAAATTGCTTTTACCGTAAGCATTTCCTGCGGAATGCTGCGCAAACAGCAGTCAGCAATCAGCAATCAGCTATTAATTCACTGCCTTTATAGCAGGAATTAGTATTGAGAAGTTTAAGGATAATTCAAAGTATTGAAAAAACAACTAACCTTGAGCACAACAAGTGTATATTCATTATTTATGAAACAGCTAAAAGCTGAATACTTACCTTTTACCTTTCCCAAAATTATATAGCTTAATAGCTGATAGCTGATAGCTGATGGCTGAATGCTTACTACTAAATTCTATTGCTCCCCTATTTCTGTCATTGTTTACCTTTTTATTCTTTCTTATTTATTGAAATTTATTTAATTATCTTTGGCTTCTTTTCCTGTCAATATAAGGAGGTAAAAATTTGGCTTCCTCCTCATCATAAATAGTATATTGCCAAGGAACATTAATATCGTGAGCCGTACTCTTACCATTGTAAGAAGATCGACGTTGGGGTTGAGCTAATAAAATAATCATTCCGATTAAAATAATGCCACCACCAAGAAGTAAAATAGCTAAGATAATTCCTCCAATAAACCACAATACACCTTTTTCTAAATAATTCGCAGAATTACCCGAAGAGCTTCTGCTATAATTATCCATTCCCTGCTGTAAACTCAAGCCAGAAATCAAACGTTCTTGCTGCTGGACTTGAATCAACAGTCGGTCATTTTCTAGCCTTAATTGGTCTTGTTGTAGTTTAATTTGTTGTGTCTCTGCCCATTGTTGTTCTAACTGAGTTTTCAACTGTCGCATATCAAGTAATTGCTGCTGTAGTTGAGTTTTCAGTTGCTCATAAGCTGAACGTTGTTGTTCTGATTGATTTTTAATTTGTTGTTCCAATTTATAGTCCTTAAAGTCAGGAACTGAAGGGACTGAAATTGGCGGGGGTGGTAATGGTAGTGGCTGAGGAGAGACAGTTACTAAAGGAGAAGGATATACTTTTGGAGAAGGAGAAGATGTTATTGAGGGGGAAGGGGATGCTTTTGGCACTTCCGTCTGATAATCAGGAGACCACTTGCCAAATACAATCCAACCCATGAGCAAGAGGACAATCAATATCCCCGTCAGAATACATCCTCCTATAAACGCTGCAGTCTGATTCATTATTTAATTTCACTTTATGGTTAAACCAGGACTATTTGACAAATCATATAGAGTATTTATTCCCTAATGCCGATTAATATCATAACCAAGCTTATGCAATAAAAATCAAAAATATCACTACTGTTTTACGTTAAGTCAAAATGTTTCAAATATTTAACTTTCTGTTAAGAGTAGGATCTTTTGGGCATACTGCACTACTTTCTAGAAAAATTAATATAGAAATATATGGAGTTTGAAACAATATCCTAGGACGATTAGTATTTTGATGCTACCTTTATCACCAGTTTGATCGGGTATTAGCCTTTCATGTCGGCTCTTAGCCGAAACGTTTCCAAGCTTTATCTAGTCTTTGTAAGTTAATTTGTTGAACTTCCGAATAGATTTCTTTGTAGTCGGGAAATAGCTTTTTTGTCTGTTTAAGTACTGATTGCTGAAAATAATAATCTGGTCTACTAGAAATTTCACCAATAGGACATGAAATTAATGAACAACGGTCAACTTGAC
>NZ_JAAHHG010000088.1 GCF_010692555.1 Okeania sp. SIO3B5
TTAGATACAGTCATAGGAAGAGCGATCGCTAAGTTTAGCGAGATAGATATTTGATTTACTATTGTCCAATAGTTATCTTGATTTTAGATACAGTCATAGGAAGAGCGATCGCTAAGTTTAGCGAGATTGATATTTGATTTATCTATTGTCCAATAGTTATATCATGTCCGGATAATTAGTGATAAAAAAACTTTCTCCTTCTTCTTCTTTCTTCCCTCCTGACTCCTGACTCCTGACTCCTGACTCCTTCATAGTTTATTTATAACTGTTCAACCGGACATGATATTACAGCAGTTTCCGCGCATTATGAAGTACATCTCGGGAGTCTAGTCGCAGCTATATACTTTCATGCAACAAAGCCATTAATAATTAATAAGGGGGAAATCAGTAGTTATCGTGTGTTTGGGTAGTTAGACTTCTAAATTATGTGGAAAGTCAACTTAAGCAGAAGCAAGCACCAGTGGAAACTTTTACTTTTAAAGGTGACTACTATTCTTTACCTAACTTAGTGCCAATGTTGTCTCGGAAATCACGACTGGAGTTGTTGATGTAAATTATGGAGACTTCACTGCCAGTGCGTAATGATAAGTAGTTATAGTAGGGATGTTCCACGGAGCGTCCCTATTCTCAGTCATATTTCTCCGGAAGCAGAATAAAACAGATGATATAATTGAGCAACAATAACTTGATTTATAGGACAATACTTTTAGCGAGGGTAACATTTATGGTTAAACAACCCCAGAAATTGCCAGACTACATCATAAATACAGCATTGCGCTTATTTTACAACGCTGATGAAAATCACCCTCACAAAGAAGTTTACCTAGATTCAATGGAAACAATATATAGTTGTATCCGGGACAACGATTTTTTATCTCTATATTTTCTCCTACAGTTACTGTATGTAACTGACAAAAGTCGTGCTAGCAAACAAAAAGTTTATCCTTTACTAGAAGCTAATTTAGAAAAATTAGAAAAATCATTACTGCCATTATTACAGCACCCGTCAGTCAGGAAACTACCAAATGCTTTGGCCGCTGCTCCTATTCCAGAGCAAGGAGAGGCAATGGCAGCATTATTTTTGAATTTAGGTAACCTAATTAACGACTTTCCCAAAGCAAACCGAGCTACTAATAAATCTCAACAGACTATCTCACTTGCTCCAGAGCAAGGAGAAGCAATGGCAGCATTATTTTTGAATTTAGGTAACCTAATTAATGACTTTCCCAAAGCAAACCGAGCTACTAATATAGAAATTGCTATTCAATGTCAAGAAATAGCTTTGATATTCTTTACTCGTCAATCCTTTCCTGAATACTGGGCTAACTGCAACAATGATTTAGGAATATCATATCTTTTCCGTATCCAGGGAGAAAAAGGGGAAAATATAGAAAAGGCCATCCATTTTTTCCAAAACGCTTTAGAAGTACATACCCGTGAAACAAATACTGAAGTTTGGGCAAAGATTCAAGTTAACATGGGTGCTGCCTATATGAATCGCTTTCGCGAGGATAATACAGAAAATTTAGAAATAGCAATTAGTCACCTATCAGCAGCTTTAGAGGAATTTGATGCCAAAAATTTCCGCTCAGAATGGATAGAAGCAAAAACAAACTTGAGTCTGGCATACATTTACATTCAGAAAGAAAAGGAAGAAAATAGGGAAAAGGCTATCAAATGTGCATTAGAAATTTCCCAGGAAGTAGATAGAAAAAAAGAATCAGAAACATGGGCTAAAAATCAAAAACTTCTGAGTTTGGCTTATCTTTATCGTTTCCAGGGAGCAGAGATAGAAAATTTAAAAGCATCTATTAACTATTCTGCATCTGCTCTAGAAGTATTTACCCGTGATGCTTTTCCTGAAAAATGGGTAAGGACTAAAATTGTTCAAGGTCTTGCCTATTCTCGTCTTAGCCGTATTACCTCCACAAACGAGCAAAATGCTGAAAAAGCGATCGCTAGTTTTTTAGATGCTTTGCAGGAATTTACCCCCGCAGCTTTTCCCCAAGCATATTTAACTGCTCAATTCTACCTTGGTGATGTCTATCAAGAAAATGAACAGTTGCACAAAGCATACAATGCTTTTGATGATGCTATTAAAACTGTAGGATTCTTGCGGGGTGAAATACTTTATGGCTCAGAACTAGAAGTCGATAAGCAAAAGTTGGCAGAAGTATGGAATCGACTCTATCAAAAAATGGTGCAAGTTTGCCTGAAATTAGGTCGTAACCAGGAAGCTCTTGAATACGTTGAACAGAGTAAAGCTCGCAACCTAGTCGAACTTCTGGCCAACCGCGACATCTATCCTAAAGGCGTTCCCCAAAATATGATTGAGCAGTTAGACCGAGTGCGGCGAGATATTCCATCATTGTCAAGACAGTTAGAAGTAGTTAACAACCAACTATTAGGAAATAGGGATAACAAGCAGTCGTTATTAGAGGTGTCGCAGAAAGAATTACAACAAAAATTACAGCAGTCGCGACAGGAGCGAGACGAACTGTTCAAACAAATTCAACTCATAGACCCCAATTTTATTCTGACTCAGGAAGTAAAACCCATTTCTTTCCAGAATATTCAGAACCTCATTGATGAACATACTGCAATTATTGAGTGGTATCTTCTGGAGGATAAAATTCTTACCTTTATTGTCACTGCTAATAACTCTCATCCTGTAGTTCAACAATCATCTGCTGAAGATTTAGAAACTTTCAAGGGTTGGATGAATCAGTATGTCACAACTTATCAAAGAGACTATAACTCGTGGAAAAATAATTTAGTTTCTAATCTAAAGCATCTTTCTGAGATACTAAACATTAATTCTATTGTTGCCCAAGTTAATGATATTTTCGACAAACAAGAAACGAAATGCAACCGACTTATTCTAATTCCCTATCGTTATTTACACCTTTTTCCTCTCCATGCTATACCTCTAGCAAACGGCGATTTACTTCTCGAACGCTTTGAAAGAGGCATTAACTATGCTCCCAGTAGCCAATTATTACAGCTAACTCAAACTCAAAAACGTCCTAATTTCAATAATCTGTTTGCTATCCAAGACCCCACAGAAGACTTAGTTTTTACTAATCTAGTAGTAGAAACCGTCCGCGACTTCTTCTCATCAACAACTGTTTTGAAGAGAGAATATGCTCGAAAAGCAGAGATGAAAACTCATCCGGAATTATCCCTTGCTCATTGCACTCACTTCTCCTGTCATGCAGAATTTAACCTGACTTCGCCTTTAGAGTCTGCCTTAAAGTTAGCAAAAACCAAGGAGTCAAATTCAAACTTTTCAGAAGATGGAAGACTTACTTTACCAGAAATATTCGCCCTCAACCTGACAAAATCTCGTCTTGTCACCCTCTCTGCTTGTGAAACTGGTATGGTGGACATAATAAGAAGTACTAGCGATGAATACACAGGTTTACCAAGTGCTTTCCTATTTGCTGGTAGCCCTAGCATTGTTAGCAGTTTATGGAAAGTAGATGAACTTGCAACTGCATTTTTGATGATTAAATTCTATGAAAACTTAAAAAAGTATCCCCAACTAGAAGCAGGAGATGTAGCGATCGCTCTCAACCAAGCACAAATTTGGATGCGAAATTTGACTGAAAAAGATTGTGAGGAATTCCTCGATCATCATCAACCTCAAATCAATCAAGTTCTTGCTGAACTACCACCAGGATATGATTTTGAGTTCGAGGATGCTCTAAATGTGTTTCGTCAGCAAATTTGTCAAAAACCACATCCTTTTAGCCATCCTTTTGATTGGGCAGCTTTTATTGCGACAGGATTTTAGGTGTTAGATTCATCTAAGTTGCAAAAATATTCCACACCCTTTTTCAATAGCATTAAAGTAACAATTGCTTCAGGGAAAGGAGGTGGTGTGAAAGTTGCTAGTAGCAAAAATACTTCCAGAGGCTTTTTTACTTTAGCCAACTTCTCAATAATTTCTGGTTTACATACAGTTTCACGGATTTTATCAATGGAAGAGTCTCCTTGCAGAACTGATTCTTGAGCCCGCCTTGCTAAGACTCTTGTCGCACCTTCTAGGTTGCCATTACATTCTTCAAGAACTTCAAGTTCTTTTAATGCTTTCTCTTTTAATGATGTTTCTGGATAATTTGCCAACTCAGAGCGGAACTCGGCAATTTCTTCTAGTGTAACTGTAGTCATAGAGTCATTATGGTTAATTTACTGAACTTTTAATATATCAGGACTCACGCATGAGGTACTACTATATATAGCAAAAACTAGATCGTCTTAGTTTTGAGCGCTATGTCTATAGTCTCTGCGTAAGTCCTATATATGAATTTTGAGTATCATCTCATCTGAAACTGTAGCTTATTACTATTCAGACAGAGGAACATCACGAAACTCAAGACGAATTTTATTATCCGACCAGAAGAAAATTTCCATGACTTGTATTTTGTTAACTTCTAATGAGACTCCATCAAAGGTAACATAGCCTTTTATAGGCACATCTTTGATCAAGTTCTCTGTAGCACCAGAGCGACTGCTGGATGTTCCAAATTGAGCTTTTGTTGCCAGATATATTTTACCTGCTTCAACCATTCTACTTTTGGGACTACCCGATCCAGCATACAAAGTCAAATCGGCATTTTTTTCTGTGCTTGTGATTAACAGAGCACAATGAATACTTTGACTATCTGCATTCACGTTAGCTCTTTTGCAGCTCTGAAGTTCAAACACAAAACCCTCATATTTGATTTTTTGTGAAGAATTCCCAGGTGGACTCTGAACAAGATTCCCTGGATTTGGATTATTTTTAAGCTCTTCTCGCTCTTTCTTTAACCTATCATTTTCCGTTTTTAGTAGATCATTTGTCTGCTGATAATTTATCAATTCAACTTCTAATTGAACTTTAGTATTTTCTAACTCTTTTACCTTTTCCTCAGACCTCTTATTTCCAGATTCTACTTGTTTCTCCAACTCCTCTAATTCTGATGCTGTTGCTAAAGGTGTAACACCGATTAATTGGGGAAAATTACTAACAAGATATTCTCTCAGTTTATAACCCCCAAAAGCGGATAGAGGGGCAATTATAATTATTAGTATTATGGCCAGAGTAAATTGATTTTTCCATTGCTTTCTAGCGAATTCTCTACTCACTTGTTTACGAACCTCCTTTATGTCATTTTCCGAAAATAAATGCAATAATCCTAATTCTTTCAGACTCTCTTTGACAGAATCAATAGTAACTCTTCCTTCAAGCTCATCTCTTCTTTTAGAAAGCCGTTCTATTAAGCTATTAAGTTCATCCTCGCTCAAGCTATTTTTTAAATTCATGTGCCTTTTTGAGTTTAAATAGTCCCAATATTGTCACTATATTGATTTTAGATCATTCATTATATAGTTAGTAAAATCGAATAAAAATCACGCTCAAGTGATGATTTAGACTAAGATTGTAACAAACTAAGAGCAAATTTTGTAACGATCAGGACTTACGCATGAGGTACGAAAAACTAAGATTTGAGATTGCTTTCCTATCGGTCGCAATGACGAAAATACCTTGTAATGTGTAAGTCCTAAGAATACTTTTAATAAATGGTATTAAGAAGATATTTGAAAAGTACAGCGTGCATTTCCTAAGACACTACTTTAGACTCAAGAATCAGAATACCATTATATCATTGTCTGTAGAAACTTTTGCAGATAGTTTGTGGTCAAATATTCTTGTAATATTGGGAGCCAAATCCCCAATAGTGGTTATGAGAAAGTTATCATATAGAAGTGCTAAACCCAGATAAAGTCCATATTGACTGCTAGTCATAATTTGCTTTTTCAGCATTAAGTCCCGGTAGTAATAGTACATTTTGATTTGGGAAAAAGACAGATTTTTCATGTCATTAGTCATTTTTGGGCTAGACATTTCCAAATACCCACATCTCGTCAATGACAACTATGTACGGATTTCCGGGCAATTGAGATGGGGTTAAGCGACAAAGAAGTTAAAAACTTGCTTAGTCAAGTTAAAATTCAACCAGAATACAATTAACTTTGGCTTTGTTGCAAAATGCGGCGACTGCTAACAAGTTAATGGCGAAGTTGTACATGGGTGCTGTTCAAAGCGCTAAACTGCAACATCAGACTTAGGGAGAATAATTAATTGTGGCCAAAAAACAAAAGTCAAAAAAATCTAATCTTCTTTATCAAAGATTAACAGAAGCATTAGAAAATGGTAGTAAAGTCCGCATTGAAGCTGAGGAAACTTATTATGGTCTCCCCGTTACTGTAACTAAAGATTTTGTAGAAATTATGGTCTTAGTTGCACCGGATGAATTTGATGACGAAGATGATACTTTTAAGCAGGTAACATGGTTGGTTCGACTTTCGTCTATTTTTGCGATCGCCTATCCCACTGAATACTGGTCAACGGCAAGATTGGAAAAATTACTGGAAGTAGGTTCAAATCAAGCCTAAGTTTTTTCAGTTAAAACAATTTAAAAAAGTACTCAGTAGGACTGAAAATTTGATAAATTAGGATTTTAGCCCCACTAACCCTATTGGTATCCCAAGTGACGGTGGGGTGTTATATAGTCCGGTTAAATACTTATCGTATTATATCATGTACGTTGGTATAGTCCCGTGTAAAAGTTGGGGAAATATCTACTGCCATATAAGTAAAATTTTTCCTTCTCTTAAAGCTTCTTCCTTCTTCCTTCTTCCTTACCTTCTCTATACAAGACCGATGCTACCGGACATGATATTAAACTGATTTGATATCACATCAAAAAATTGCTATAATACTATATTGCAAAATTTTCGCTCCAAATGGTATAAATTATTAATAAGTGCTCGACTCTTGAGATGTTACTTTTTCAGCAATTTCTAAGTGATTATACTGACTATGACATCAAACCTGAATCAAACTGAATAAAACTGAACTTTTACCTGAATAAAACTGAATTTTTTTCCTGAGTAAACCTGAATAAAACTGTATTGATTTTGCTGGAAATTAGAGTAATAATATTCTAAGTACAGCAAAGGTTACTGTTAACCGAATCAACGTAAATATTAGGAGAAGAAAAATGACAAAAACAGGTAAAGATGGAAATAATACAGAAGCAAACAAAAAATCAAAGCCCAAGGATAGATTAGGTAGTAAAGATACTTTGATAGGAGGCGATCAAAATGATACAATCAAAATGTGTTATGAAGAGGATTTGCCCTATGATAGTCTAGAATCATCAGACATAGATTCTGAGTCTAGACAAATATGGAGTCTATTTGGAAGCACTGATCCACAAGCTACTGGTAAATTCTTTGTCGAAGGAGACCATAGCAATGATACGCTCAAAAGTGGAAGCAATTTTGATGCGGAATTATATGAAACTTGGTTAAGTTTACATAATATAATGGCGAAGAACCTTAGATCCACCGAAAAAGCTCTAGAAAATGACTGTAAACCCCCATCTGAGCCTTAAGAAACAAGTAATTAGGTCTCTTGCATCTTGAAAACTTGGAGTATATGCGAATATAATAAAAACCAGTAAATCTAAATAAGATATCCATAGCTTATTTGAATATTACCTACAACATTATTTACCGCCGATCGCACTATTCCAGTTATCGAAGAACAATTTTTTTTTACTATCAATAACAATAATGTCTCTTTCTGACAATCATCTACTACTTATGTAGAGACTTTCAACTGAAAGTCCCTACTATATTCCAAGAACAAGTTCTTCAATAACTTTACATTAATAATGACTACCTGACTTGCGGAAATGAACTGCTGTTACCCCCTCATTCAAGACCTGACCACTCTCCACTACTGCATAAACTAACCAATGATCGCCACATTCCATCCGGTTTGCTATCTTACATTCCAAATAAGCAAGAGCATCTGTCAAAACCGGACAACCATTCTCAGCTTCCTTAGTTTCCACTCCCACAAAACGATCTTCCCCTGGTGAAAAAGGTTTGAGAAAATGCTTCCTCAATTGTTTGCCCTCAGCTAATATATTCAACACAAAGCGATCGCCTGTATGAGTCAAAGATTCCAGTGCCCGGTCTTTCGCCACTGCAACAGTAACCCCAGGAGGATTAAAAGTCGCCTGAGACACCCAAGAAGCTAACATCGCACTGGTGACATCTCCACGTCTGGCAGACATCACACACAAAGACCCCACAACACGTCCCACTGCTTGAGCTGTGCGATCGCTTCCCGAAGCACTTGCCGAAGGTTTAGGAGCGCGACGTTTCCGAGACTTAATCAAAGTCTGAGCAAAATCAATAGCTGCCTCCTTACAAGTTTGAAGCGTCAGATCGTCTGGCTTAAACTTCACCCGAATAGTTTCAAAACCAAACTTATAACCCGCATCCTTTAACTTACTTTCCAAAATATCAATAGCCTCACCACTCCAACCAAAGGAACCAAATACCCCAGTTAATTTACTCTTAGAAGCTGTATTCAGTACAATACCCAAAGCTGTTTGAATTTGAGTTGGTGCGTGACCGCCGAGAGTGGGAGAACCAATAATAAATCCATCACATTTTTCAATTGCTTCCTTGATTTCATCAGACGTGGTAGCTTCACAGTTAATTGATTCTACAGCTACCCCTGCTTTAGTTAAACCCTTAGCGATCGCCTGAGCAATAGTAGCAGTATTACCATAAGCTGAAGCATAAAGCAAGGCAACATTCAAATCTCGTGAATTTTGTTCTTGACTCCACTTCCGATACAAATTTGTTAACTCAGTCATCCCATAACGTACCATTGGTCCATGACCGGAAGCATAGAATTTTACATTCAAGTCAGAAATTTTGTCTAGGGTAGAAAGCACTTGTTTTGCCTGAGCAGCGTGGAGACAGTCATAATAAAAACGTCGGTCTTCACTGTAGATAGTCCATCCTTCATCAGCAACTTGGTCTCCGCAAACATGAGCGCCGAAAAATTTATCAGTAAACAAAATTTGAGTTTTTGGGTCGTAAGTCATCAAACCATCGGGCCATTTAGGAGTAGGAGTGGTAATAAATTGTAATTGATGACCATTGCCCAAGTCTAGAGTATCTTCACCTTTAACTATCTGAATTTTCAACTCTTCTTCTTTAAAATAGTCTTTGAGAGTTAAAGCTGCAGGGTTTGAACAGACAAAAGTTATTTGAGGTGCGAGGGATAATAAAGCTTTGAGGGTAGCAGCACGATTAGCATTAAAGTGTCCTAGAATTATATAGTCAAGACGATGCCAATTTAAGCGTAGTTGCAATGAGTCTAAGTAATTTTTAGTAAATGATTCACCTGGTGGATCGATGAGTGCAGTTTTTTCAGCTTGGATGAGATAGGAGTTAGCAGTAGTACCTTTTTGTAGAGAATATTCAACTTCAAATTTTAGTCTATCCCAAGTGCGAGACCGTAGCACTTTTGTTTCTTCAGCAATTATGACAATTTGAACGTCTTTTTTTTTGGTGGTTTGTAGCATAGTTTTAGTTGATTAGTAGAACTGACAAAAAATATAAGCAGAAAACAAGAACGAATATAGACAGGCAAGTATTTTTATGTCAAAAAGGCATGATTTTTTACTTACCAAGGGTTTTAGCTCTTTTCAGGAATTAATGTAATTTCCTTGTCTAGCTAGACTGACTTTTAGGTATTTTTTCAACCGTAAAATGTCTAAGTACCATTTATTAAAGTGATTAACCAAAGTTGAGTCGAATAAGTCTACTGCATTTGTGATTATATCATGACAGTTGCTATTAATATTTATATCATGTCCGTTGGGGCGCGTTTGTATAAACCCAAAGATGAATATCTGGAAATTTAAGTTTTTTTCTTGCTCTTAAGCCTTCCTACTTCTTCCCTCTTCCTTCTTCCTTACCTTAACTATGTAATACCGATGCTACCGGACATGATATTATTCCTCATAATTTTGCTCCCGTCTCAGTTAAATTATAGTGATTTATTTATAGAGTATAAATACTTGGCAATCCACTAATTTTTGTGCTACTTTTTATGTGACAAATTGACGTGCGGAATCAGAGTTCTAGGATAATTATGCATTTTAGCTCTAGTTATTCTCTTTGTCTATTCCTTTCGAGCCTGAGATTCCCTAGTGTAATATCATGTCCGGTAGCATCGGTCTTGTATAGTAAATAGGCAACAGGCAACAGCTCCGAAAGGCAACAGGTAAGAAAAACACTTAAATTTCCTGTAGATATCAAGGCTAACTTTTACACAAACGATACCAACAGACATGATCTAACTAGACAGATGCGATCTTAATTCACAAAAAAACTGAGTGCTTAATTAAAGATTGACACAAACAATCAAAGTATAATAAGTTTGAATACAGTTCAACCCTATCACAATCAAAGGAGTAAAATATGAGTAGCGGAAAAAGTCTACAAGTAACCAAATATGCCTTGCACAGATACAATATCACTCAACCCATTGATTTTGATGTAGCCTTGAATTACAGTGGTGTATTGATGGCGATCGCTGGGGCAGATGGCCAACTA
The DNA here is from genome assembly GCF_010692555.1 of Okeania sp. SIO3B5. GTDB lineage: Bacteria > Cyanobacteriota > Cyanobacteriia > Cyanobacteriales > Microcoleaceae > Okeania. The sequence continues at coordinate 10,480 of NZ_JAAHHG010000088.1, forward strand.
GCAGACGCTGAATTGCAATGGTATATTGATGAACAAGAGCTTTTGTTCGTAGACCCTCAAGAGTACATCGAAGCCATACACCAATTCGATTGGAAAAATGTCAACCTTGAGGAGCTATTAAATCGAATCAGCTATCGTTTCCCTATAAATTTTTGCCGAACTATTTTGTATCAAGCGATTAAGATGAGCCGAGCTGATGGTAGTTACCATGAAAAAGAAAAAGCTGCTGTGGCTAAAGCAGCAGAGATTTTAGGGATAGAACGCAGTGTGGTTATCACTCTAGAATCTGTGGCCGATTTGGAAGAATCCACTGAGCAACTGAGACTTGCTTTATTTGAAACAGAAGTTTAATTCAGGTTCACACCTTTTTCTAGAAGACTTTGATAGGTTTGTCTTCTGAGTGAGTCTATTATAGTCCTATTTTAAGATATTCAGGGTAATATTTATTGTTTTTCAGATAACTTCCAAGAACATTTAACAGTTATTGGTAGGATGTGTTGTGCGCCAGCTCAAAAAAACTTTCTCCCGCCTGATTTATTATTTTTTCAGACAACTTCCAAGAAAATTTAACAGTATGAATAGTTATAGAGATCAAGAAACGATCATTGAAAATTTTGACTGGAATCAGCTTTCCCTAGAGCAGTTGAAGTTGATTCAATCTAAAATTTGTAAAGCCATTGATATTAAGAAACAGGACTTAAACTTGACGCAAATTCAGGAGTACAAGGCAAGTTTAGCTAAAGTCTTTCCTACTCGTATACGCAGCTCACTGTCCGACTATCAAAAGTGTGTTCTCCTCACCAGCCTTGGCAGCAAACATTTTCTCAATCCTAAGCGGATTGAAGCCTGTATCAAATGGATTAGCAAAAACTTTCAGACTTGCGTCGTGCTAGTTAGCGATAGTATATACCGACTAACAATCCAGGTTACACAAGAACTTAAAGAGGATGAAGCTTTGTTTGAGGCAATTCAGACTGGAGAGAAGTTTATTAATGAAAACAGTTACCTGTTTGACCAATACTCCCAAAATTGTAAGTTCGAGTTCCAAAAGGCATCTCAAATTGAGAAGCAATCAGAATTTGAAATTTATTACCAGAACTTCCAGCATCTTTATCAAAAAGACCAATCCTTTCAAAACATGGTCAACTCATTTGCCCAGATATATCTCAATCGAAATGAGCAGATGAAAGCGGAAAATAAGCAAAAAGATTATAACAAGGAAAAAATGTATTTGGGTACAACTTACCTTCTTGAGGAATCAGCTTTATTGACTTGTCTCGCCAAACAAGGATGCTCAGTTCTTGTTTATCCAGGTTCAATCAAAATCTTTGAAGAAATCTCAGAGGGACTACACCCAGAAGTACCATTACCTCTCAAGCAGATGGTCTGGGTTAGTCTACGCTTCAAAAAGCGGACTGTTAAAATGGAGTTGTAGAAGCCTTTAGCCAGTATCAAAGGTTGACACAAACAATCGAAATATAATAAGTTTGAATGTTGTTCAAAGCTACAATTAAAGGAGCGAAATATGAGTAGTGGAAAAAGTCTGCAACTAACAAAATATTCCCAGCAGAGATACAATAATGCTCAATCCATTGATTTTGATATGGCCGTGAAGTATGGTGGCGCACTGATGGCCATCGCTGGGGCAGATGGCGAACTAGCAGAAGCTGAATTCCAGTGGTATGTTGATGAACAAGAGCTTTTGATGGTAGACTCTCAAGAGTACATCGAAGCACTACGCCAATTCGATTGGAAAAATGCTAACATTGAAGAGCTATTAAATGGGATCAGCTATAATTTTCCTCTAAATTTTCGCCGAGTTATGCTGTATCAAGCGATTAAGATGAGTCGGGCTGATGGTAGTTACCATGAAAAAGAAAAAGCGGCTGTGGCTAAAGCGGCAGAAATTTTAGGAATAGAACGTAGTGTTGTTGTAAGTCTAGAGTCTTTAGCAGAAATGGAAGAATCAACTGAGCGACTGCGGCTTGCATTGTTTGAAACCGAAGTTTAACTTCCCTGGCGGTAAGTCCCGCACTATCCCGTTTTGCGCTTCGCATAACTGCGTTAACGGCTGTCGCCGACATGTTTGCGGAGCATTGGATGGTGGCGGCAGCTATTAGGGGAGCGGAGGGATGGGAAAGCCAGGGCCAAGAGTCGGATACCTCCACAAATAAAACCTTCCTATACCTTTGACAAGCTAGGAGGTATGCATGTTATTATCAAGGTCAATACAGGGGGAGGACATCACCTCACACGAAACAGCGGTCATTTTTTTCATGACTGAAGAATCCCGCGTTGTCGCGCTATGCGCAACCTCGGGAGTATGTCAATTTAGGTTAACACTTTGTTCTAGAGGATTTTGATAGGCTCATCTTATGAGTTAGTCATTATCCTTTTTTAATAGCTGAAAAAACTGTGAATACAACAGTAAATCTGGATTTTAGCATCATATTTCTCGTTTTTTTTCAGATGGCTCCCATTAACGAAGTTAGAAGTCAGAAGTCAGAAGTTAGAAGTTAACCCACCCCTAGCTCCCAGGAGGGGAAGTAGGAGATTTGAGCTTCGCTCCAAAAATATTGCGCCTTAAAAGGCGGAGTTTTAGAACCATGTTATTTTGATAATATTTAACAGTATGAATAGTCGTAGCGATCGAGAAACAATTATTGAAAATTTTGACTGGAATCAGCTTTCCTTAGAGCAGTTGAAGTTGATTCAATCTAGAATTAATCAAGCAATCGATCTCAAGAGAAACGAGTTATACTTAACCAACACTAATACCAAAAATAATCTAATTTATAATTATAAAGCAAGTATATATAAAGTATCTCCCGTTCACCTACGTAGCTCATTGTCTAAGTATCAAAAGTGTATTTTCGGAATCAGTCTTAGAAGTAAAAATTTTCTCAATCGCGGGCGCATTGAAGGTTGTATCAAATGGATTAGCGAACACTTTGATACTTGCCTAGTCCTAGTTACTGATACCATATACCGACTGACAATTGAGGTAAGACAAGGATTGAAAGGGGATGAAGCTCGTTCAGAGGCAATTCGCACTGGAGAACAGTTTATTAATCAAAACTATTCTCTGTTCGAGCAGTATTCCGGAAACTGTCAATTTCAGTTGAAGACTACTTCAGAAATTGAGAAGCGATCGGACTTTAAGACATATTATGAAGAGCTTGAGAAGCTTTACAAAGAAAATGAATCTTTTCATGGTTTGGTCAATTTATTTGTTCAACAATATCTGAACCGATTTCAACAGGTAGAAACATCACAAGTGGATGAACTGAGGCAGCATCTAGGAATAATATACTTTCTTGAGGAGTGCGCTATAAACGCTTGTCTTTCCGAACAAGGATGGCAAGTTGCCGTTTATCCTGGTTCAATCAAAACTTTTGAACACATATCAGAGGGACTACACCCAGAAGTACCATTACCGCTCAAACAAATGGTCTGGGTTAGTCTGCGCCTCAAAAAGTCTAATGCTAAAATGGAGTTATAGAAGCCTGATGATATCTTGGCAAAGGAGTTATATCATGTCCGGTAGCATCGGTATTATATAGAGAAGGTAAGGAAGACCGAAGTTGGAAGAAGGAAGAAGCTTTAAGAGAAGGAACAACCGTATATGGCGCTAGATATTTCCCCAACTTTATACACAAACGATACCAACGGACATGATATTAGGAGTCATATCAAATCCGGTAGCATCGGTGTAATAAGATAGTGAATCAGAATTCAGAATCCAGAATTCAGAATCCAGAATAGTGAATCAGAATTCAGAATTCAGAAGGGAAGAGAACTCAGAATTATTTCCAAAAATTCTTTCCGCTCTGGGTGAAGATGGAATATTTTTTTATACCGAATTAAACGGATTTGATATCAGGAGATCGATATGAAACCTACATTCCGCACGACAAAATGTAGTATAAATAATCCAGAATCAAGAATCCAGAATTCAGAATTCAGAAGAAAATAGTAGTGGTGATAATTGAGTATTTATACTTAATACTTTCCTGATAATTTGATTCTCGATCCAGGTCAATGAAGATAATTTATACCGTATAAATACTGAATCCAGATGGCTTTTTATACTACTTTTAATGTTACAAATTGACGTGCGGAATGTGGGATGAAAACCTATCCTTACGATATTATTGCAGCCTATTAACTATACTCAAACTCCATTACTGTAAGTTTTTTGAATTAAACTAGCCCAAACCTTTGTTGAAGAAAATAAGCACTCAGCATCTTCATCAAGGCTACGTCCATAGAAGAGCGTTTGCTCTCATCCATATTTGGTAATTTGTCAAGTAAATTAATAATTGCTGTATGGTTATAGAAAGGTATATCAGACATTTCCGAACTCCTGAGAGTATCTTGAACAAGTTCTTGTAATGGTTCATTGGGCTTGAAAGTAGAGGGAGGAGTCAGAAAAGGATGTTTTTGGCGTTTATAAATTTTCTCCGTGATGAACGGTTTTGCTGCTTCTCTTAAGACATACTTTTCGGTCTGACCCCGAATTTTCATTGAAACAGGTATATTCCGAACTAATTCCACAACTTTGTGGTCTAAAAAGGGTAGTCTTCCTTCAATTGAGTGTGCCATCTCAGCACCATCAGCGAATGTTCGTAAAATGTGGTTAGGCAGGACGATTTTAGACCACAAATAAAGGGATTGATGAACAGGTTCTCTGCCAAGCAGTTGTCTTTGTACATCGATCTGGTTGAAAAAGATACGATATACATCTTTTTTGGCAAAATTAGCCACTAATTCTGGTGAATAAAAAGGCAAAAAATTGAGATGTCCCTCAGCAAAAGCTTGCATCCAAGATGGAACAAAGCCTAACAAACGTTGAACCGTCTGGCAAATTTTATGGGAGTGTGATTCCGCCATTAAAAACCCCCCTGAAATTTGATTTTTAAGTTTTAATTCTTCTAGTAAAACTTTAACGCTTTCCGGGTCTTGATTTTGTTGGTTATAAAGCAACATATCTTGGCGGAAATGAACATAGCCCCCGAATATTTCGTCTGAACCATCTCCTGTAAGTACAACTTTATAACCAGCATCTTTTGCTGATTTGCTTAACAGATAGTGAGCGGTAACACTGGCATCAATAGCTATCTTTTCACTATGCCAAATTGAATCTGCAAAGTGTTCGGCTAAGTCAGATTGAGTAATGAGAATAACATCTAAATCAGTACCAGTATATGTCGCTGTTTCACGAGCAAGAGATTCTTCATTATAAGCTTCATCGTCAAAAGCGACAGTAAATGCTTGAATGGGTTTATTACTATACTTTGCTGCTATTCCTAAAACTGTAGATGAATCCAGACCCCCACTGAGATAACATCCAACGGGTACATCAGCTCTCAAGCGTAGTTTTACAGCTTCATCTAATGTATAGCGAAGCTGTTCAATATAATCAGATGAAGTATTGTTTGATGAAGAATCATCAATTAAAGGATAATCAAAATCCCAATAACATTGTAGTTGGATTCCAGAGCGAGATGCTATGAGAAAATTACCCGGTGGGATTTGATAAATATTAGTAAACATAGTCAGGTGTGAATCCCAAATCCCATGTTCACTTTGCCAAAAAGCTTGATGATTCCAAGAAGCTGGAACTCCCGCAGCTAGTAAAGCTTTGATTTCTGAGACTATATAAAGAGTATTTTGATAATTACTATAGTAAAGGGGTTTGATGCCAAAACGGTCTCGTGCGGAAAAAATTAATTCATTACGTTCATCCCAAATAACAAAAGCAAATTGACCTCTGAGATGATGTAGGCATTGTGTCCCAAATTCGTTATATAAATGAAGAGCTATCTCACTATCGGAATTTGTTTTTAATTTATACCCCCATCGTCGCAAATCATCTTGTATCCGCTCAAAGTCATAAAATTCTCCATTAACAATTATATGTAGAGTTTTATCTTGGTTAGCAATCGGTTGTTCACCATGATTAATATCAATAATACTCAGTCTTGTATGTCCTAGAGCAACTCGGCGGTCAGGAGAAATCCAAAACTTTTGTCCATCTGGACCCCGATGCTTTAAGGAATCCATACCTAGTTTTAAAGATGACTCTGAAATTTGCTCATCGTTTGAAAACAATGCTACTATGCCACACATGAAATAGCTATCTTACTTTTAAGGAATATTTTCAAGTATACCAAAATAGATAATACCAGATTATAGCCAACAGTTACTAGCCCTAATTGCTTGAGAATTATTGGAGATGTCTATTAGAGAGTTGTTTGATTCCGAATTTCTTCTAAAATATCAGATATTTCTGCTTTTGAGTTAATATGTTTAGCCAAAACTTCTGCTGTTGCCTCTAGTAATCGATTAGAAAAAGATTTGGCTAAATCCTCTCTTAATCCTTGTCCAATATATAATTTCAGTAACGCCTCACAAGACATATCTCGACTAGCAGCTACTTTTTTGATAGATGCTAAGGTATCTGTTGGAATATCCAAGGAAACTTTCTCTTGAATACGGGGGTGCAGTTTAATGGTAAATTCTTCTTCAGAGTTGTTCATAGAGTCTCCTTTCATTTCGAGTAGCTTGACGGGCGGAAATTATCCGGTTTCGCCTTCCTCTTTCTACGATGCACCCCAGGCAAAGCACACGATTAGCGGGCGGGAAGTCCCGCGATCTCCCGGAGGGGAGCGTCGTATGGGAAAGCAGGGCCAGAATTTGCGGTTTTCCTGTAGTTATTTTACGCTAGCTATTGACAACTACATATACAGTCATTACTATAACCATGTGAGATATTCTGGCAGATTCTGTAATGCTACTGAAATATAAGTACAAGCTAAAACCTCATAAAAGTCAAGCGGTGATTATTGCTAATTGGTTAGAATTAGCCAGAAAACAATATAATTACCGTTTAGCTGAAAGATTGAGTTGGTTTGAAGCAACGCGCACACCAGTTAATGCTTGTCCACTTAATGTTTCAGTAGTACCAGTAGAGCAGATTTATCAAAACATTCCTGAGTTTAGAACACAAACACGAGATGGTAGAAAGAAAGATGGTAACGGTAATCCAATCACAAAGAAAGGGGATAAGCATTCCAACATAATAAATGGTTATGTAGTCTGGGAACCAGTACAGTTAGCAGACCTAGGGAAAACAAAAAAACTCTTCCCTGAATATAAATCTATACACTCTCAGGTATTGCAAGATATTATCCAGCGTGTGCAGACAACAATGGATAATTTCACCAAACCTGACAAGAATGGTAAAACCAGTGGTAGACCTAAATTCAAGGGAAAACATTACTATAATTCTTTCAGTTATCCTCAGTTATCAAATGCTAATATCGTCAAGAATGCTAACGGTCGTTACTGTGTTAATTTACCAAAGATAGGTTTAGTCCCTTTAGTATACAATCGCTCAATACCAGAAAGTTTCAAAGTTAAGACAGGTACAATAATACGCGCGGCAGATGGATATTATATCAGTTTCACAATAGAAGATCGGACTGTACCTGTAGAGGTTGCAGAAATTCAACCCAATGCGCGAGAACTCAAAAGGTATTGATTTAGGATTACTGTATTATGCTGTTACCAGCGATGGAGAGTTTATAGAAACTCCAAAGTTTTTCAGGAAATCTGAAAATAGCTTATCTAAGTTGCAAGTGAGACTGGCTAAAAAATCTAAGCATTCTCAGGGTTGGAAAATACTCAAGGATAAAATAGCCAGACTTCATCAATTAATAGCTAGACAGCGGTTTGATTGGCAATTTAAACTTGCTTATCATCTGTTCTCAGACGTAAGTGCGATCTTCCTGGAAGACCTACACATAGCAAATTTAGTCCGGCGCTGTCAAGCTAAACTAGGAAAAAATCGTCAGTTTTTACCTAATGGTCAATCAGCTAAATCAGGATTAAATAAGTCTTTGCAAGATGCAGCATTTGGCCAGTTTATTCAAGTCTTAGAGTATGTTGCCTGGAAGCTAGGTAAGAAAATTATCAAAGTAGACCCAAAAGGTACATCTCAGTATTGTTGGGAATGTTTGAATAAAGTCTCCAAAAGCTTGTCTGAGCGTTGGCATTCATGTCCTAAGTGTGGACAGGAGTTAGACAGAGATTATAACTCAGCACTCCTGATCCAAAAAATAGGATTGCTATCAACACAGGGGGAGGACATCACCTCTGTTAAAACTGCGGTCAAAGCTTCTTTGGCTGAAGAATCCCTCGCTCTCCCGTAGGGGGATAGTCGGGAGTATGTCAATAATGATTGCCTACTTTTCTATGATGTATCGCAGGCAAAATATCTGAGTCACTAACTCGCCCAGTATCAACAGCTGCATAAATAATCCAGTGGTCGCTTGCCTCCATCCGACTTACTACTTCGCACTCTAAATAAGCTAGTGCATCACCTAAAATCGGACTACCATTTTTAGCAGTTTGAGTATTGACTCCCGCAAAACGGTCTGCTCCAGGTGGAAAGCGCTTCAGAAAATGTCGCATGAGACCTTGATAGTTATCTTCCCGCAATACATTCAAGACAAAGCGATCGCCTACTTGCATCAGCGCCTCAATTGCCCGGTCTTTTGCTACTGCGATGGAAACTCCTAATGGTTTAAAACTAGCTTGCACTACCCAAGAAGCTAACATGGCACTACTAACCTCGCCTTTAGTCGCAGTGATAATATACAAACCACCACTCAAACGACCTAAAGCTTTATCTAGATCGCTATCAAGAGATTTCATCTGCTTAATATTCTGCTTCAAGCTCAAAAGTTGCCCTGCATCGGTGCCTGCCTCTTCACATAATTTGTAGGTTAATTCTGAAGGAGTTTCTTTAATCAGAATATTGGGGAATGCTTGCTTGAGACCTAATTCTTTTAATTGGTTGGCAAGGGGATACACAGATAGATCGTCGCCACCACCAGATTCAAATAAACCGAAAGCCTGTTTTTTGTTAGCTGCTGCCAAAATAGTGCTAATGGCTGTTTCCATACTACTAGCTGCCGGACCTGTGGTTGGTGGCGATCCAATGACGATTCCTTTTGCCATTTCTACCAATTCCCGCACTTCTTGGGGATCGGCAGATTTGAGGTCCATCATTTCCACTGCAACGCCTGTTTTGGTTATCCCGTGGGCAATTGCTTGGGAGAGGCGATCGCTATAACCATAATCAGAGGTGTAGAATACTGCTACTGTTGTCTCTGCTTTGCTTTGTGCTTTACTCCACTCCTCATAACGGTTGGTTAATTCTACTAAGTTATATCGTAGTAGGGGACCGTGACCTGTGGCAATGGTATTGATATCTCCCAGTTTTGCCATGCGTTTCATAGCACTCAATACTGAACGAGCATTAGGGGCCATCAGACATTCGTAATAGAATTTATAGTCTGCTTCTATATCACTCAGATTTTCATCGTAAGTCTTGTCTGAGCAATAGTGCATCCCAAAAGCATCACAGGTGAATAGAGTTTGGGTTTTGCTATCGTAGGTAAAAATAGTATCTGGCCAATGCAGATTTGGAGCAGAAACGAATTCTAAGACGTGACCGTTGCCTAAATCTAATTGGTCGCCATTCTTGACAATTTGTTTATTAAATGGTATGTGAACTAAATTTTCTAAAAATTGGATTGCTACTTTTGCCCCAACAACTGTAACTTGGGGAGCTAGTTCGATAATGTCTTTGGCTAAACCACTATGGTCTGGTTCGGTATGACTAATAATTAGGTAATCAATTTCTGTAGGTTTAATTAGACCCCAGAGGATGTCTAAATATAACTGACGAAATTTTGCATGGGATGTATCAACCAGAGCATTTTTTTCTCCTCGAATGATAAAGGAGTTGTATGTGGTACCATTCTGTAAACCAAATTCTATATCAAAGCGATCGCGGTCCCAATCAAGGGAGCGGATGGCCGTGGTATCAGGAGCAATTGTACTTGTCTCCGTTGTTAGTCTATTTTTTACTCGGTCTGTTACTACTACCATAAGAGACCTCTCTCTAATTTTTTTTGATTTGATTTTTAACAAGCTCTCAACTAACAGTTTTCGGCTTTTTCTACGGAATTATCCGTCAACAGCTTTGAGGTTTGTACCTTAAAATATCCAGAAATCTTATAGCTCGGGGCTATTTCAGGATTTTTATCCCTAGCAAGTAGGAAGTTGGACAGTTGAGGAGAAGTTTCAATCTCCCTATACATAATTTTTTGGATTTATCGCAGTCGAAGGGAAGGAGAGGACATATCAAAAGTGGAAAACTCAGACAACGCTATATCTTTCCTTCTGCCTTCTGCTTTTCAAAGGGCAGGGCTGTTTCAAAGTATTGTAGATTAACGATGAGCGGGAGAACGGGAGTAATGGGCATAGTTAAACAGTGAAATTTGTCAAAATTTGCCGATTTTTCAGCTAATAAGCGTCGTTAAGCTCTGAGAAAATATTTAGTTCAACGTCGCTTAAAAGCCTCTATCCCCGTGTCTCCGTGTCTCCGTGTCCCCGCGTCTATTGAGAATGAAACAGCCCTGGGGGGTAGGGGGGAATGCCTCCTGCCTTCTGCCCTCTGCTATTAAGTAAACTTAGGCTGATAGCTTATTGCTGAAAGCTGAGAGCTTTTTAATATCTTTACACAATTTAACTATAAGTTTTTTATAGAAATTTTTATTATAAAGTTAAGAATATCAAATAATGCTTTACTTATTTTAATTTTTGCAACATAATTTTTGTCAAATTGTGGTAAAGTTATGGGGTTTTGCTACTATCCAATGGCACATAGGAGAAACAATGAAACACCGATTAGCCACTGTGGGAGTTGTTACAACTGCTCTAGTGCTGGGAAGTGTGGTTCTGCCAACATCGGCACGGGCGCAGCTTTGTTATGGGTATGGCTTTGAGAAAGCAAATTATGAAACGGCAAACTTTAATATTAATATTTGCGAAACTCAAAGGGGTGAATATATATTTATTAGTCAACCTAAGAATGGAACTGAACAAGATTGGCTGATAGTTGGTAATGCCACAAAAAGAGGAAGTTCTTGGGAAGCTTATGATCCGGTACGAGGAATTGAATATATTATTGGCCCAGACCAATATCGTGTAGATTCCATAACACAGAATGGCCTCACAGAGCGTGTAATTAATTACCAGGCTAAAGCAAGGGCTAAATTAAAAACTTGTTATATACTCAGGCCAAATGGATTATATATTTTTGAGTCACGCAATTCAGCGAGTCGTAGAATTGGAGTGGTAGAAAATGGTCAGAGAATAGAAGTTATGGGAAATGAAGAAATTGGTAGTGGCACTCAAAGATTTATAGAAGTTACAAGTCCATATCAAGGATATATAGTTTCTAGAGATAGTAATGGAAGCTATATCTCAGATTGTTCTCCTTAATTGGAGGAAGAAGGAAGAAGGAAGAAGGAAGAAGTTAGAAGTTAGAAGTTAGAAATTACCGAATTATTAATAATTAATAATTAATAATTAAACAATTCTGGTTTAAAGCCTCCCCTTTTAAGGGGAAAAAAGAAATAATATTTCCTTATTTTCAATCCTCTCGGTTTTAACCAGAGGTAATTATCAATTATCCATTATCCATTATCAATTAATGAAATAGAATCTGGTTATATACAGCGCTTCCCGTTGCCCGTGAGGTACATCCTGAAGCGGGCAAGATGCCCGCACTAGAATATTTTCATCATTTACCCTGTACCTTATTTGCCCTAAATATGTTGTATTATGTGTTGATAATTTCTTAAATTACTTCAATTTCTCCTCCTCCCCAATTCTAATGAATCAATACTATGCCAAGGTTGCCAAAGGGTTAGAAGCTATTGCTGCCCAAGAATTAAAAAGTTTAGGAGCGGAAAACGTCTGTCCAGAATTTACTGGGGTAAGTTTTACAGGGGATAAGACTTTACTTTATCGAGTTAATCTCTGGGCAAGAACTATTTTTAGAGTTTTATTTCCTATTGCCGAAGTTCGATGTGTTAACCGAGAAATACTTTATAAAGAGGTAAAAAAAATTCCTTGGCAGCGATATTTGTCTCCTAAAAATACATTAGCAGTTAATTGTACGGGAACTAATGACAAACTCAAACATACTCATTATACGGCTCTGCAAATTAAAGATGCAATTACTGAACAACAAATAGAAAAGTTTCGCTACAGGTCAAATATTGATACTAAAAATCCCGATATATTGATTAATGCTCATATTCAAAATAATAGTTGTATCCTCAGTTTAGATAGTTCTGGTAGTAGTTTACATCAGCGTGGCTATCGTCTAGCAATGGGGTTTGCTCCCCTGAAAGAAACTTTAGCAGCAGCCATTTTAGAAATGGCAGAATATTCTCCAGATATACCTTTTTTAGACCCTTTATGTGGTTCTGGAACTTTACCTTTGGAGGCAAGTTTAAAAGCATTAAATATTGCACCGGGATTGTTGAGAAATAAATTTTCTTTGATGAACTGGCGTGATTTTGACAAGTCTCTTTGGCAAGATTTATTAACAGAAGCTAAAAATAGTCAATTAACAGAATTAAAATCAATAATTGTAGGTAGCGATCGCAATCCTGAAGTGCTTTTTCAAGCTCGAATTAATGCTGAAAGATGTGGGGTAGCAAATAAAATTAAGTTTATTAAAACAGATTTATCTAAATTAAAACCTCCCGCAGATAAAGGGATTATTATTTGTAATCCTCCTTATGGCGAACGTTTAGGAGAAGTTGAAGAATTGGGCGAACTTTATAAAATGTTGGGAGATATTTTTAAACAACGTTTTACTGGATGGACGGCATTTATTTTGACAGGAAGTAAACAATTATCTAAACAAGTAGGGTTAAGAACTTCTCGGAGAATTCCTGTTTATAATGGAGCCATTCCTTGTACTTTATTGAAATATGAATTGTATTAATTTTAGGGAGTAATGAATAATCAAAAATATTGGCAAACTAAAAATTTAGAAGCGATTCAGCAAAGAATTTCTTGGCTGTACGAACAACCAGATGGAATAATTTTTTCTCAGCCTTCTGGCATACACTTTTTAACTATAAAAAAAATCAAATTTATCATTCAGTTAGTATTAGTAGAACAAGTAACTTTAAAAATGAATTGGGTTCAATCTATACTTAATTTGAAGAATCCCATATTTTTAATTTTTCCTTATACTCAAGCAATGATGTTAGCTTTAGTCTGGAATAATCAACCACAAAAAATTTATATAGCAGGTTTTGGAGGGGGTAGTATTCCTCAAGTTTTTCACCACTATTTTCCAGATACAATAATTGAATGTGCAGAGGTTGATGCGAGTATATTATCAATAGCTCAGAAATTTTTTGGGGTAGAATTAAATGACAAATTAAAGGTGAAAATTCAGGATGGCAGAGAATATTTAGAGCAACAAAATCAGGATAATCTGTATGATATTATTATGATTGATGTAGCTTTTGGTAATGGTTATATGTCTTATAATTTAGCTACTAAAGAATTTTATGAGTTGTGCGATCGCCATTTATCAAATTCTGGAGTTATAGTCGTAAATACATTAAACAGTAATGACTTTGAAGCAGAGTATATAAAAACTATTAAAACTGTCTTTCCTTCTATTTATATCTGTCATACTAGCGGCAAAAATACTATTATTATTGGTACTCGTGGCGGTTTTATGAGTCAAGAAGAAATTAGAGAAAAAGCTAAATTTATTCAAGATTATCATCAATTTTCTTTTCCCTTAGTTGACAGAGCAAAAGAGATAAAAATGATTGATGAATTATCAAGTTTAGATTTAGACCAAGTTTCAATTCTCCAGGATAATGCTTCACCTGGGAATTATTTTGATTCTTGGTTATTTTAATGAAAAGGCAAGAGGTAATAGGGAATAAATTAAACCAGTGAAATGAAGTAATTATCTTATTAACTATAAGCTCGCAGCATAGTCAAGATAATTAACCCTGAGTAATACTCTCTGTTAGAGTTAGGGCATTTCTAGGATTATTTTATCGTAGTCAGATTTACTAACCCACAAGGCAATTTTATCTTCAGGTTTAAGAATAATAAATGACTCATCTGCACAATTTAAAATATTCTGAATTGGTGGTTGAACATAATGCTCAACCTTCATTCCCTCAATCAAATTACTAACAATTAATTGCCCACTAGCATGATAAGTAAAATTGGCATCTTCAAGGTAATCTTTATATTCTACTTCAATAGTTTCAGATGACACTCGATCACTATGATGAGTTACAATTTTTCCATCAGAAAAGACTTTAACAGGATGCTCTTCTGTGGTTTGCACTTGAATTTTACCAGTAGAGTCAATTATTTGAGTAATTTTAATAGGTTTAGCATCTGCGTCATAGCTAGGAAATGATAATTTATAACCCAAGGAATCATTAATATAAGTTTTCTCAATGCGTATTTCTTGAGAAGGACTTAAAATACTCTGTAAGGATGAATCAGTTTGCGATGAAGGAATTAAAACGGTTAATTCTGTAGTTGACTCATCTTTACTGTAAACAGAAATAGCATCATGATTTTGATTGTTTTGACGACGAATTGAAACTGTTTTAATCTTATCATCATTAGCTAATGCTGTTAATGCTTTCTGAGTTTCTAAAGCAACCGCTAGACTAGGGTTAACCTGCTGTAAAAAGATGCGATGATCTAAATTAAAGGTATTCAGTTGATAAACCCAAGTTTTATTGTTTACTGATAACTCAAACTGATTTTGATTGTTTTCTGAATTAACCTGAATTTGATAGTTAATGCAGTTATTACTATTAGGGGTAGTTAAGTAACCAGAATTATAATTTTCGGCTTCGTGATGAGGAGTTAAAGTAATCGCTTTTTTTAGTACAGTTTCTTGATTATTCAGTGACAAAATCAATTGAACTAAGTCTGAATCTAAGCGGTGAAGAAAGTTAACATGATTAAGATTGTTTAGGTTAATTTGATAGTCATACTTCCAGTTAAATTGTAGTGATTCAAGGTTAAGATTGTATTGATTTTGTTGAATAGGCGTTAATTTATAATTTAGTTGATGACTTTCATCATTAGTTGCTAATATTCCTGAATATTGATTACTTTCTGATTCTTTATCAGTAAATTTTAAGCAATTAGCTAAGAATAAAACTTTATCAGCTTCAAGAGTTTCTGAAAATATTTCTTTAAAGAGTTTATTTTGATAAGTAGCAATGTCTTCCTTGTTAATACTTCTTAAGCTATTTTCTGAAGCAATAAAGTTTAATTGCGTATCTGTGTTAACTTGATTACTCGCAATTAAAATTCCTGTAATGGGTTCAGGAAAACTACTGCTTAATTCAATTTTCGTTTCTAAGTTGTTTGAATTTTCTTGAATCTTTGATTCAATGAGTGTTGTTTGAGCAGTTGTTAAGATATTACTGCTTGATTTAAAAATAGGTTCTTGAGTTAGTTTAAAAAAGTTAGATAGGATGATTTCTAGCTTCTCAGGTTCATCTTGAAATGATTTAACGGTTTGTTGATAAATTTGCTGGCAAAATTCTTGCTTTGATAGCTCTTGATACTGTTTGATTATATTTTCAAATCTCGTAATATTAGGTGAAATCAAAGAAAATAATTTACAGTTTGAAACAGAATCTAAATTCAACAATATATTTTCTATATATTTAGATAGTTCTTCATTGTTAAACTTTGTTATCAAACTTATATCAATTGTTTTTGTTGGTGAAAATACATCATAATGTTTTTTATCTTCTCTGCCAAATAAATATCCTTTTTCATCGTGTTTCCCGTTAATATTCGTAATCATATTCAAAATAAATAATAGTTCTATTACAGCTTGAATATGGTTATAAATATTAGCTTTTTGATTCTTATCCTCAATAAAATTTCTTTTAAAAGATTCAACTTTTATACTTTTATTTGTTTCTAGATCGTTAATGACGAAATTTCTTTGATTTATTAAATCACTTTCTATTTCTGAGTTGTCAGATTGCCATTTACATATACTATAGCCATGTATTTGTCTATGTTCTTTTCTCCATTCTAGGTCATCATAATCAGGATTATGGGTCAAAGGATACCAAATATAGTTATTGTAATATCCATCTTCCTTGTAACAGTTTTTGTCTCGAATATCAAAAATAGGAAGTTTGCCATTCTCATTAAGATAAGAATACGACCAAGGCCATAGACTTTTATTGTTGCTATACTGTCTGTACTCCTCATCATCAGGTGTATAATAGGGGAATTCTTGATATTCAACATAAGACTTCAGTAAATCTTTTAGAGGTGTTTCCATAATTGGAACATCCAATTTAGCAACCTTTAACAACTGATTTAAATCTAAAGACTGACTCCCTTGAGGTGTTGCTGATAACTTATCTTTCAAAAACTTACAATATTTAACTAAATCTTTATCCTCTTGACTAAAAGATATATTCCATTGTTTTTCATTAACATAAATTCCTAAACTTTGAATCCTGTCACCTTCAATAAACGCAACAATATTTAAAAGTTTACTATCATCTCTGGTTGCTAAAGAGGCTTTAATTGAAGAATTATCTTTATTTTGTGCCCTTGCTTGAATTTTAAGTAAATTTGCTAACTGTATTAATTGTTCTGAAATTCCGGATTTTATAACAGCATCAAAAATCTTATTTTCATACTGCGATATTTGATTTACATCTTCTATTATTTCACCATTACTTAATGTGATTTGTTTCACTCCCTCAAGATTATCAGTGATGACTTCTAACTTCTCATCATTTAAAATTAAATTCGTTCTCGTTTCCAGACTTGAGGGTTTAAATTTCTGGGATGTAAAAGCGATTGACATTTCTCTAAATCTTTTCTGAATCAGTCAGTTTGGATACTATAGTAGACAATCAGTTAATATCAATTTCATCAACTTAGGCTACACTACTTAATCTTACTCAAACGTGAAATAATTTCCGGAAATTACTGTGTTCAGATATATCCAATTTTGTCCAATTATTTAACTACAGAAGTTAAACAATTGA
>NZ_JAAHHG010000089.1 GCF_010692555.1 Okeania sp. SIO3B5
TAAATAACGACGGAGGAGTCAGGAGTCAGGAGTCAGGAGTCAACCCACCCCTAACCCCTCCCAGGAGGGGAAGACTGAAGTTGGAAGAAGGAAGAAGAAGAACTGGAGTTGAAGGAGAAAGTTTTTTTATCACGCTATTATCCGGACATGATATTATAGCACTACAAGAATTGGTTAGGACATTTTTCAATCCTAAAACCCTTTTACAGTTAGCTATTCCCTGTTCCCTATTCCCTATTCAAATAGCGTTTTAACATAAAATTAGCACCAGCAACACCATAGTTTTTCTGCCATAGCGAATATGAAATGCAACGTATATTCTGAATAGCTAAATAGTTATAAACCTAATAATTAAACTTAAACCAACGACCAACAAAAACAACAAAACCATTGTGCGGAATTTCTCCTCTGGCAACCTTTTTCTCAACCTGCTGCCAAGATTGATACCCATGGCAACTGGCAAAATACCCACTACAGCAATACCTAACAGAGATGGTTGAAGCAATCCAATTTTGCCAAGTAGAAACAGCATAATCATACTTGAAAGAGTAAAAGAAAGATTGATCGCTTGTACAAAAGTCTCCTTATTTAGGTCTAAAGTAAGTAAGAATGGTAAAAGAGGCATAATCTGAGAACCTGTAATGCCATTTATTACTCCTGTTGTAAATCCTACCGGAACAGTCAGCCATGTTCTCATTTTCTCAGAAAGGATAATAGGTTTTGAGCGCAATGCCCATAGAGCATAGAAAAATAAAATAACCCCCAGAATAGCTCGACTAATTGCACCTTCTATGGAATTAAGAACATATACTCCCAGAAGTAAACCTGGGAAAGTGGAAACATAAATAAGCCAGAAATTACTAAGTGCATCTTGAAACTTTCCAGCTTGTGCCATCACCAGGAGGTTACTTGAGAGGGAAGGTACGATAACTAAGGGTATAGCTATTTTTGGATCGAGAAAGGTTGCTATGATAGGCAAGCATATAGTTGAAAAACCCAGTCCTGTAATTCCTTTGAGAAAAGCTGCAAAGAAAAATGATAAAAATATGGAAACCACTGTCTGGAGATTCATTTGTTATATCATGTCCGGATAATTAGTTATAAAAAAACTTTCTCCTTCAACTCCAGTTCTTCTTCTTTCTTCCCTCTTTACTCCTGACTCCTGACTCCTGACTCCTGACTCCTCCTTAGATTTCACAGATAAGTCGATCGCCCTCACTGACATTAGGATTAGTTTGCAAATAATCATATACCTGTTGACAAGCTTCTATCAACAAATTATCCAGATTCAAATTCCATAAAATAATCTTGCCATTGGCATCAGCAGAAGCTAACATCTGACCGTCTTGACTAAAACTCACACTCAAAACATTCGCCTGATGAGTATTCAAACTTTTGAGCAAAGTACCATCAAAATGCCACATCCTCAATATCCCATCTGTACTACCAGAAACCAATATCTGACCATCAGGACTGAAGTCAATGCTATTAACCTGCCCTGTGTGTATGAAAGTATGTAGAAGTTTTCCATTTTTTAGCCAAAGTTTGACAGTGCCATCACTACTAGCAGTAGCTATTTTTTTTTGATCGGGGCTAAACTTAATTTCTCGAATTTCCGAACCGTGAGCTTCTATCGTCAAAAGTAATTCTCCTTCATTGCTAAGAATTTTTACTGTGTTGTAATTAGCAATAGCTCTCATTTTGCCATCCGAACTCCAAGCTGACAATTTTGGCACCTTTCTATTTTGAGTGCCCAATAATTTGCCGTTTTCGGTTTGCCAAATTTTAAAACTTCGATCGCTACTTGCCGAATAAAGCTTTTTGCCGTCTTTGCTAAACTCAATTTTGTAGACCGGAGAATTATGCCCTATTAATGGCTTCAACCTATTGTCAAAGTTCCATAAAATCACAGCTTCGTCAGCACCAGTTGAGGCAAGGATGTTTTCAGTAGGGCTAAAACTGACACCATAAACGGGAGCATTGTGTCCCTTAAAAACCCGTAGCAACTTACCATCTAGACTCCAAAGTTTAACAGTATTGTCATAACCAGCAGAGGCAATAGTTCGATCGTCAGGGCTAAAACTGATACTCTGAATTAGACCATTATCTCCTTCTATTATTTTGAGTAGTTCAAATTTTTTGTTTTGACGACTCCACAGAGCGATCGCTTTACCACTTGTAGATGCTAATAGTTGCCCATCTGAACTAAAATTGAGACTTTTAACTGAAGCATTATTGTTTTTTAGGGTTTGAAGTAACTCGCCAGTTTCTAGATGCCAAAGTTTGATAGTTTTGTCGGTTCCACCAGAAGCCAATAATTGACCATCAGGACTAAAACTGACACTTTCAACCCAACCACGATGTCCGCCCAGAGTTTGTAGTCTTTGACCATCTTCACTCCACACAATTACGCTACCATCTGCACTTGCTGATGCTAATTTTTTACCATCTGGGCTAAAACTGATATCTCTGACTTTGTGTTGATGTCCGACCAGAGTTTGTAGTAGTTTACCCCCAAGACTCCACAGTTTAATTGTTCGATCATGGCTAGCAGAAGCAAGTAATGGTTTATGGGGATGGAAGCTAATATTACGAACTTCGGCATCATGGCCTGTAAATGTTTGCAATAATTTTCCTTGAGTATTCCATAGTCTGACTGTTTTATCGTCACTAGCAGAAGCAATGAGTGTACCAGTAGGGTTAAAAGTGACGCTAATTACTGTGCGTTCATGTCCATGAAGACGGTTACGCTCTTTTGACAAGTAAATTCCTTGATGTAAAGCCATTATTACTCGCATTCTGGTATCTGCACCAACACCCCATGATTTTTGGAGTTTTTTTCCTGCTTTTATTTTTGCTATTAAAGCATCTAAACCACGGTCTGATTCAAATAGTGTTTCTGAGGAAATACTGAGTAAGTCTAGTTGAATTTTTCTCTCACTAATTAGGGATTTAATTAAAAATATACCTGTTAAAATAGCAAGAATAGCCATGGCAATACTACTAAAAATAGCTATTCTTAGTCGTTGACGTAAAACTTTATTTATTTCTAACTGGGAACGTTGTTTTTCTTCTTTAAGTTCATTTTCTTGGCTAGCAGTTAAGAATTTATAGTCTTTGTTACTTAAACTTTTATTTGTTGCCCATAGTTGAGCATCTTGTAATGCTTGACCTCTTAATAATCGAGATTTATCTTGATAATTAGAAGTCAACCAAGCTGTTATTGCTTCTGAATAGGGACGTAATTTTTCTAGCTCTTCTTCTATCCATTCTAAGTTAAATACTTCTTGATAGATGCGATTATAAACTCTTAATTTATTGCCTCGTTTTACTACTAATCCTGATAAGCATAATTGGGTTTGTTCGAGACTAGAATCAGTATCAATTTCTCCCTTATTTAAAATTTGTTGATAAAGTCCTAATAATCTATTAGCTGTTTGTTCATCGTTCAGGAGGCGATCGCTAATTGTTCTTAAATGTGGTGGATCATCAATTGATTGCCAATTTTCAATTATTTTTTGTCTGACTAAGTTTTCTACAAAAGCAGTCTCAGGAGAATTTATGTTTTTTTCTACTATCTTATTCCCAGATGTTACAGTGTTTTTTGTGTCTGTATTTAATCCTCCATCGTTATTTTCAACTAATTCTATTTCTATATCTTTTCTTTCTAATGAAGATTGGGGTGAATATAACTGAATCAACCGACAAACTTTTTGAGTTAAAAATGGTTGCCCTCCTGTCCAATCCAAAACTGCTGAAATTACTGCCTCAGAATCATTAACTTTTTCTATTAAGCCTAAAGTTAATGGTTGAACTTCATCTATTTGAAAACCTGTTAATTCAATTGCTCGACCAATATTAAAAGGAGTACGTTGTTTATCCCTAATTAAATCTGAAGGGGTGGCAACTCCTATCATTACAAATGTTATTCGTTCATATTTTGGTTGATTTGCTCGTCTATTATTGAAATTTCTAATAACAGCAAAAAAATCGTCAGCAGTAAAAGGTAAATTTAATATACTATCAACTTCATCAACAAAAATTACTATTTTTTGAGGAATTTTATTTAAGAGGAAATTATCGATAAACTTGTAAAATTTTTTTGTATGAGAGAATTGACTATGAGTTTCCCACCAACGATCGAGATTAAAAATATGATTTAGCTCTAAACTACTAACAATACTATCAATTATTCCGGCATACCATTGTTCATTAGTAATTTCAAAAGTACCAATACCTGTCAAATCTACACTAGCACAAAGAATATCTTCTGCTTGTAATCTTTGAATTGTTCTAACTCGCAAACTTGATTTACCCATTTGTCGAGAGTTTAGTACAAAACAAAACTCACCTGCTTTAATTGCTTGATAAAGCTCTTCGTCAGCTTTTCGTTTAACATAACTAGGAGCATCATTGGGTAAACATCCACCTAAATGATATTGGTAATTACTCATAAAAAAAATTAGGCAATATAGCTGCCACTAGGCTCCTTCAACAATTAATAATTAATAATTAATAATTAATAATTACCGAATAATTAACTAATTAATAATTAAATAATTCTGGTTTAAAGCCTCCCCTTTTAAGGGGAAAAAAGCGGTCGAGGGATGGCGATCTTCGGAGCGGCTCTGTCAAGAGCGGGTCTCCTCGCCATATCCAATCGACCAAGAGAAGAAATAATATTTCCTTATATTCAATCAAGAGCGGTTTTAACCAGAGGTAATTATCAATTATCCATTATCAATTATCCATTAATGAACTCTTCTTTTCAAGGAGAGGATGGACTCAAAAGAAATTTGTAAGCATTTCCTGCGGAATGCTGCGCAAACAGCTATTAGCTTTCAGCTTTTAGCTTTCATAAGAGGGTTTAAATGAATATAGACTTTAAAGCAGACTTTGGTAGTAAATATCAATTATACCTCAATTAGTAAAGCTTTTATCTAAAACTAAAAGTAATAGCTAAAGTGCTGATAGCTGACGGCTGAATGCTTACGGAATTTTTTTTCTTGTTTCTCCTTAAAAGGAGAGGCTTTAAGCCTTAATTATTCGGTAAAAACTACTTTTTTATTGTTTTTTTTGTCATATTTTTTTTGCCGAATCATTAATAATTAATAATTAAATAATTCTGGTTTAAATCCTCCCTCTTTTAAGGAGATAAAAAAAGAAATAATATTTCCTTATATTCAATCAATAAAGGTTTTAAGCAGAGGTAATTATTAATTATCCATTATCAATTATAAATTAATGAATAAAACTATCTCTATAACCCCTATAATATTAATCAAAACCAATTAATTAACTGATAATCATCTCACAAAAGTTGAATTGAAAATGTCTACAAACCTCTGGACTCGTCGTCATATTTTATCTCTAGCAGAATTTACACCCAATGAATATAATATTGTATTACAAACAGCAGCTAGTTTTCAAGAAGTTTTAGGTCGCCGGATGAAGAAAGTACCTGCATTACAAGGTTTAGTAGTAGCAAATTTATTCTTTGAACCTTCTACACGCACCCGCAATAGTTTTGAACTAGCTGCTAAACGTTTGTCTGCGGATACTCTAAATTTTGCCCCTGGTTCTTCTTCTCTGAGTAAAGGAGAAACTATCCTGGATACAGCAATGACCTATTTAGCAATGGGCACAGATATGATGGTCATTCGACATCGTGATGCTGGAGTTCCCGCAGCGATCGCTTCGGCAATGGATCGCAATGGTTATGGAGTACGAATTCTGAATGCTGGAGATGGTCAACATGAACATCCTTCTCAAGCTTTACTTGACTTATTTACTATCTGTATGTTGTTAGATTCAACTCAACCTAGAATAGAACTTTTAGAGGGAAAAAAAATTGCTATTGTGGGAGATATTCTCCACTCTAGAGTAGCACGATCTAATATTTGGAGTTTGACGGCTTCTGGTGCCGAAGTACATTTAGCTGGAACACCTACTTTACTACCTAAATATTTCGCCGAATTTGGCAAAAATAGACCGAGTAAATTATTTGTACATTGGGATATTAAACCAGCTCTAGAAAAAGCTGACTTTGTCATGACTCTACGTCTACAGAAAGAAAGAATGAGCGAATCTTTATTGCCTAGTTTACGAGAATATCATCAATTATTTGGTATTACACGCGATCGCCTCAAGCTTTGTCAACCAGGAGTCAAATTATTACATCCTGGACCTGTGAACCGAGGAGTAGAAATTAGTTCTGACTTAATGGATGACCCTCAGTTAAGTTTAATTTCTCAACAAGTCACCAGTGGTATTGCTGTACGAATGGCTTTACTATATCTTTTAGGTGGAAGCAAAACAGAATCTTGAATATAGTTAAGTATTATATTGGTGAGGTCATTTCAGTTATAGCGCTGTGCGCAGGCAACAGGCAACAGGCAACAGCTCATCTGGGGGAATAAATTGCTGATAATATAAGACTTTTAGCTATTTGGCCACTCCTACAATTTGTAAATACACCAGCGCTCATTGCTATATCATATCATGTTCGGTTGAATACTTACACTTTGGAGGAAGGAAGGCAGCTATGCTGGAGGCAGGAGGCAGAAGGGAAGAAAGGGTTAAAAGGGATAAAGTTTTTTTATAACTGATTATCCGAACATGATATCAGTTATCAGTCATCAGTTATCAGTATCTCTACAATAAGGAGGCTTGACATCAGGAATATTCTATTTTTTTATCCCCTTAAAAGGGGCTTTAGACCAGAATTTTTCGGTAAAAAATTACAGATTTTAGAGAATAAGGAACAAGTAACATAAAAAGGAGAAATAAATGTGTACTGTTCTCTAAAAAATGCCATAATATAATAGCAGTAATATTTTCTTTCTGTAGACAGACATTTTATAGATATTTTGAGTTATACTGTCAGTTGATAAATACCAATATAGACTGCTGAATATAAACACTTATAGTTAAATTATTTTAAATCAAACTACTTGATTTAAACAAGCAAAAATATATAAAAAAATAAAAATTGAAGCAGTAAATAACTCCTGATTTTCCCTAAAAATATATAAACTTTGCTACGTTCGATATAATCTTTAACATGAGTGGAAACCAATTATTAATAATACTATGAATTCTAGTTTAAAAGTACCTTTATCTACCAAACTCAAACCAGAACAAAATCACTTTGCTATTACTATAGCTCCTTTATCTATTGCTGAAATCTACACATTAGCCGATAATCCTGCCAATGGTGCTGTAGTAGTAATGAGTGGAATGGTTCGCAATCAAACAGACGGTAAATCTGTAGTGTCCTTAGAATATCAAGCCTATCAACCTATGGCAATCAAAGTTTTTGAGCAAATTTCTACAGAAATTCGTAGTCAATGGCCAGAAGTCGAGACCGTGGTCATTCATCATCGAGTGGGACGTTTAAAAATTGGTGAAATAAGTGTGTTAGTGGCCATTGGTTGTCCACACCGTTCAGAAGCTTTTGAAGCTTGCCGTTATGGCATTGATACTTTGAAACATACAGCTCCTATATGGAAAAAAGAACATTGGGCCGATGGTTCGAGTAGTTGGGTTAGTATAGGAGCTTGTGAAGAGCAATAGATACAATTAATAATTAATAATTAATAATTAATAATTAATAATTAGGGCTTGCTGAATAAATATCACGCGTATTGACTGATATTGGTTTGAGCAATTTTAGGTCCCGAAATTGTACCAGCTTTTCGGTTAATAGAGTTGAAAAAATGAGTCTCAAAGGGGCAGGGGCGAGGTAGACAAATCAAGAAACCATTATTACAAGGACTTTCTCTATAACTTCCCCAAACTCCTGACTCTTAACTATTCCCTCCATACCTATTTCCCCTCCTGGGAGGCAGGGCTGTTTCAAAGTATTGTAGATTAACGATTTAAGGAGAACGGAAGATGAGGGGATAGTGGAACAGTGAAATTTGCCAAAATTTGCCGATTTTGAGCGCCAATAAGCGTCCCTTTTGCTCTGACTAAAATAGTGAAAAGTCAACTTTTAATCATAAATTAAAAGCCTCTATCCCCGTGTCTCCGTGTCTCCGTGTCTCCGTGTCTCCGTGTCTCCGCGTCCCCGTGTCTCCGTGTCCCCGTGTCTATCGAGAATGAAACAGCCCTGCCTCATGGGAGGGGGAGGGGCGAGGGGTGGGTCCCTATTCCCTGCCTCAGCAAAAAGACTTTTGAGCGCAAACCCTAATTAATTATTAACAATTACCTCTCCTTGAAAACGGAATTGATTGACTAATCATGAAAATTTTTGCTTGTTTCTCCTTGCTCATGAGAGGATTTTTACCTTAATTATTCGGTAAAGCCAAGAATAGGGAACTCTAGAAAACATTTCTCGTCTGGAAACTAGAGCTAAATAACAAAATTATTGAGCCAGTTCCCCTGATGAATCAAAATATATCTGTACCCTGGTCTAAGGTTGAACAAACCCTTTCGCAAGTGGAATTGCCACCTGAAAAACTCTCTAACTACGATCTAGTATTGCGTTGCCAACAAGGTCATCGCCCAGACCGTGCAATCTTTGCAGAACTTCTACATAGATACCAACTCCATGTAGATAAAATTTTGTATCATTTAGCCCCTGAATGGCAAGACCGCTCAGATTTGGCTCAAGAGGTTTGGATTCGTGTATACCGTAACATTAAAAGATTACAAGATCCAGTAAAGTTTAAGAGTTGGCTGAGTCGTATCACAACTAACCTGTTTTATGATGAGTTACGGAAACGAAAACGAGTTACCCCTCCTCTATCTTTAGACGCTCCTCTGGCTTTAGATGATGGTATTATAGATTGGGAGATTGCTACGAATACTCCAGGGCCAGAAGAAGAATTAAGTACACAAGAATTTTATGATTATCTGAGGGATGCAATCTCTCAACTACCAGAGGTCTTTAGAGTAACTATTGTATTGAGAGAAATAGAAGGTTTATCTTATGAAGAAATTTCAGAGATTACAGGAGTTTCTCTAGGTACTGTCAAATCAAGAATTGCTAGAGCTAGGCAAAGATTACAATTACAACTCCAAAAATATCTAGATATTTGATATAGAAATAAGTAATTTAATTTTGAGTAAAAACCAGGTCAAGATAAATCTCTAAATATTAATCAAATTGACTCTACTAAAACAAAAATAATTCAATTAACTTTTCTGAGAAAACATCAAGGTTTTCTGTGGTGTGAATATGAATAAAAATGTTAATTCAAATAACTTAGACAATCAATTTCAGGGTGGAAAAAAAATTATGGAACAAGATAGGTTTGAATTAGTAAGTGCATATTTAGATGGTGAAGTAACTCCATCACAACGTAGAGAAGTGGAACTTCTACTTGCTACAGATCCAGTTGCTAAACATCTTTATCAAAGACTACTAAAACTACATTCTGAATTTCAAAGAATGCCAGTGCCTCCAAAAGTACAACCTGTGGAGATAACAGTAGATCGAGTATTCGATCAAATTGATCGTAGATCAAAACGAAATTTTGTTTTAGGTGGTAGTGCTATTGCTGCTCTATGTATAGCATTTATATCGGGGATAATCTCAAATAGTCGGACTAATATAGTGCAGCTAGCTGAAAATTATAACTCTGAAACTGTACAAATTGCTTTAAATGAGCCTGTAATAGAAATAGTAAATCCTAATAATGTGATGCTAACTATAAACGATCCAGTACTTCAAATTCCTCAACCTCCACTTGCACCATTGAAAAATCAATAACCAACAATAAGGTTGAAAAATTAAAAAAATTAAAGTAGTTGGCAAATTATATTCCTTTAATAGTTGGAATTGGAAAGGCTTATCAAAATAATTGGGTTTTTAAGCCCGCTTTTAACTTCTGAACTCTGAATTCGTCAATGGTTTGTCCAAAATCCACTAGGCAATAATTTACCACCAAATAACTGAACCTTTTCTAGTAACATCAAGTAGCTCCATGCAGTGCATAAATATTCTCCATTAAGTCCAAAGGTATCAATTTTTTGTCTCTGGTACTCGTTTTCTTCTGGAGGGCGTTCAGAATGGTAATCTTCTAATAAGTCCAAGTCTAGCAAAACCTCTGGATTTCTGAATGATAGTACAAATCCATGGACATTCATGTCTCCTTTAGTCATAGCTGGATAGCCAAAAGGCAGTTCGTACAAAAGGCCATGCGATAACAATCCCGCTGGATTAATTCAAGGGTGTTGACATCCTCCCGACGCTGCTCTCACGAGACAGCGCGGGATTCCTTAACATCACTGTTAGGGGCTTTCTGTTTCTTAGCACCAGCCTTCCGGGATTTACTCCCCTCGGGTCTTACGGTCGCTCCACAGACTGACACTGCGAGTCCCGCAGCCTTCGAGCGTGGGCGTTCCCTTGCGTCTGACGCCGACGCGGGTTCCCATCCGCAAAATGTTGATCGAAGCGTTGATGTCGCGATCGTGGTGAGCAGTACACTCAGGGCAATCCCACTCTCTGATATTTAGAGGTAATTTCTCTACTACATGACCACAATTAGAGCAACGTTTGGAACTAGGGAAATATCGAGCAATTTTGACTAATTCCCGTCCATACCATTCAGCCTTGTATTCTAACTGTCTGACTAACTCTCCCCAGTTAGCGTCACTACCCACCCCTCTTGCTCCCCTCCCGGGAGGGGATGGGGGTGGGTTATGATTCTTGACCATGTTTTTTACAGCTAAATCTTCAACTACTATCGTTTGATTTTCACGAATCAGTTGTAGGGGAGCCGTCGGATTGGCGACGTATGTCAGCTTGTGAGTAAAGTCAAGTCTTGAGTCTTTAATCTTGGCGTGTATTCTCGCTACTTTCAGTCTAGCCTTTTGATAGTTATTAGATCCCTTGGTTTTTCTATTTAGAGACTTTTGAGCCAATCTCAGTTTTTTGTGTAATTTGTTGAGATTCTTTGGGTTAGATTTTTTTTCTCCATCACTGGTAGTAACCAAACTGGTAATTCCGCGCGTCAATACCAACTTGTTTGGTTACTGGGTTCAGTTTTAAATCTCTAGGGTCATTGACTCTCAAAGACACTGACCATCTGCCAGAAGGGTTAAGTTTTACGGTAATTGTACTTGGTACACAGTTTTGGGGTAGTTGCCTACTCCATCTGATAGGTAATGGTTCAGCACCCGATCGCTAGATAGACTTGACCATCTTTCCACTTAAATGCGGACTTTGTGAATTCTGCACTACCACCCGGCGCGCTTTTTCTTAAAATTTGGATACTTTGCACGTCCACAAAAGAAGTTGGTAAAAGCTGTTTGTAGATGTCTCAAACCTTGCTGTAATGGGACGCTACTGACTTGTGTGAGGAAATCTAAATCTTCCTGCTTTTTCCAATTCGTAAGCATAGCAGAAGTTTGCTTATACCCTACTCGCTCTTTGTTCTCATACCAAGCTTGAGTTCTAGCAGCTAAAGCCAAGTTGTAGATTAGGCGCACACAACCCAAAGTCCTCCGCAACAGACTTTCCTGCTCCGGAGTTGGGTAAAATCTAAATTTGTACGCTTTTTCAACCATCTACTGCAAAATTTTTCAACATTTACATTTTAACAGATTTATGTGTGAAGCCACAACATTGATTGGCATTCCCATACGGCGCTCCCCTACGGGAGAGCGCGGGTATAAATGCCAACATTTGGATAAATGTAGAAGTGAATGGTTTTTGTTGTATTGCTCCATCCATTACTTTCTCTGTTTCTGCTATTGTGTCGTTAATTTCCTGAAAGAGACGTTCTCTTATCCCCTCTCCAATTTAGTTCAGGAATTGATTTGAAGGTATTTTACTCTTATCTTGAGGTAGGACAATAATCTCTGTGACAAATTTGCCAGTTTCTGTGTCTAGGTGAGAAAAGGAAAGTAGGGGTAGCTGTCCCCACTCAAATTCTACGGAATGGCAGGCCCACATCTGAGGTCTCATTTGCAATAAGTCGAACAAGTCTGCCTCTGGATGCCAAGCTTTCATTGTGAAAAAGATTTCTTCTAGGCCAGGGACCCAAGGATTCTGACGGCCTAGAGTGATTGTTGCTGGTGCTGGCTCGGATTTTTTCATTTTGATTAATTCCTTTATATATGTAAAACGACAAAATGCCGATCGCTTATTGGGCGATCGGCACTAATGATTGGTTTATTCTTCTCTGTGAACTTTTAGATAGTTAAGTAATCCTTGGGTTTCCTCTCTAATTTTCTCTTGTTCTGCCCTAAATTCTGCGATGAAATTATCGCTCTGCTGCTTACGTTCTTGTAGCCGATCGTTGTGTTGACAAACATATTGGAGAAGTCTCTCATCCTGCTTATCTAACCGGCGACAAATTCCCCCAATAAGTTGTACTGCTCCTTCGTCAGCAATAACTTCCGAGGCTCTATTAAGTTCTTTCTGACCAGTTGCTCCAATACGTCGCTCCGGCTCATTTTCGTCCCTTCCCTCTCCTGGTCTAGAGCATCCAAGCAGGTTTGAGTCAAACTCACCGAGGTTGATAGCTTCAGCTCCCCGTACACTGTCTTTCTTGGCATCTTTTTCTTCGTCCATTTTTATTCCTTATTAAGATATTAAGCCTTTTCTTGAAAAATATCTTAGCAAGGTATTGCATATTTTTAAATACCTTGCTAATGTATTGTTATACAAAAAAAGAGAGGGTACTGCCTAACGGAACAGGATTGTTTGAAGCGTCAAATTATTAGGTTTACTAGCTAAACCCATGGTTAATTCTTAGCTGCATCATGGATTAAGCTGGCTTTCCCCCTTAATCCAACGTTAACTGACAAAAACATGACATAGCTTCTCGATATCAATTGCGTGGGGGTATCGTACTTATCCACTGTTGATATTAACCAAGCTTTTTTCTTGATTATTTGCTAGAACTTTGAGGATATGGTTGACTCTAACTTTGTATACCCACCAGACCAAGACGAATTGCCCTTGCCTCCATGGGCACAGGATTGCCTCAACACCTTTTACCAACTATTCGATAACCAAGTCTGGAGAGAAGGTAAGGATGCTATTGAAATATTAAACTTTGAAGCCAAATTAGCACGTCATGCCTATATTCAAGAAGGCATGATATTGAGAGCATTCCAAATTTATAAACTCTATCGTGACTTAGGGTATAAAAGTTTTCAAGATTACTGTCTCAAAGAGGTAGGGAAAAAGGTTTGGCAGTGCAAACAGTTAATAAAAGCAGCCATGACAGGTTGGCACCTACTCTGTGAAGGATTTGAAAAACTACCCAACTGTGTAGCTCAAGCTTCAGTGTTGTTTACTAAAGCTTGCAAGGAAGGAATTGATGGGGATGTCGTAGGAGACTGGCAAAAATGTATAGACATAGCAACTAAGGAGAAAAAACCAATGACCTCGCATTTTATTGAGTCTGTATTAGACCCCGACTCCCACAAAAAGACTAAACAGGTAAAATTACCCTATGAAGTTTGGCAGGCATTCAAGAAAAAAGCTGATCGAGCAGGATTATCGGTTCAAGAGTATTTAGAGCAACTATCTAAGGAAGGAGAGTCGGAGCCTCAAGAAGAAGAATCAACTCTAGAGGATGATACTCCCGCTGAGAATCAAGGACAAAGCCAGTATAGCACAGATAATGACACCAGAACAATATCAACAGTTCATCCTGATAATGGACAGCGGGAGTATCCAGGCAGCAGTGAGATACCTCAAATTAATCGGTTCGACAGACTATCTGACGACCCAATCCCATAATAGAGAGAATACTCCTTATGAGTTCAAGCATGAATCTCAGAGAGTGTATAAACGCCGAAAGGCTGAGAAAAGACTGATATCATGTCCGGTTGAATAATTAGACTTTGGTAGAAGGAAGGCAGGAGGCAGGAGGCAGGAGGCAGAAGGTTTTCTCAAGAGTTTCACCTTGATTTTATACACGCTCCGATGCTACCGGACACGATATGATACGTCGGTATGACGACTATGGAAACATTTATCCAAGAGTATTAGATAGAAGAGTTAAAAAGTGAAACTAATTGACATGAAGCAAGAGTTAGCCAGTGTGAGCATCTTACCTGAACAGGTTATATCATGTCCGGTTGAACAGTGATAAATAAATAACTACGGAGGAGTCAGGAGTCAGGAGTCAGGAGTCAGGAGTAAAGAGGGAAGAAAGAAGAAGAACTGGAGTTGAAGGAGAAAGTTTTTTTATAACTAATTATCCGGACATGATATTAAGGATGAGTTTGGCGACTTATATAACGGTTATGTAAATAATCCATTTCCGCATCTTGCCACTGCCCTATACCATTTCTTCCTATAAACAAGAAAACTATATTAGTATTATCCAGGGTTTCATAAAGCTTTTCTTTCCAAGCATCTCCACCTTTAAATTGCCTTTCATCAAGCCAAGTCCTGATACTCTCCCTTTCCAGCTTTTGTGCGATCGCCCTAACAATTTCCTGATCATTACTGCTATGGGAAAGAAAAACATCAAAATCTTTTGGTTCAGGCATTTATAAACTCCTGTTTTTTATCTTCTCTAATAGCAAATTGGTAAGCTTTCTGATAAGCAATACTGTTATTTATATCCATAAGTTTAAGCGCTAATAACTGAAAAAGCTGATAACTGATAACTGAAACAGGCGCATTATTCCTCATCCTTAACTGCATTCATAAACATTGATACATATTCTTCTTCTGTTAATCCTGTCTGAGCTAATATTTGTTCCATAAATATATCAAATTCTTCCACTGCTTTATTGACAGTTTCGTGACCGATATTATTCAACAACTCTGCTATTTTTTCTTCTGTTAATTCCTGTTGAGGTAATGTTTTTTCCATCATTCCGTCAAGTTATTCTTTGGCTTTTTGGGCTGCTTCGCGATCGCCTATTGGATAATAATAACCAATAGTTTTCCCTTCATGCTCTATAGAAATAAGTTCGTTTTGAGCTAATAAAATTTGTTTTTCTAGGTCGTTTAATTTAACGTTTTTCATAATATTTCGGGTAAATGATGTACAAGGTAAATGTTGAAAATATTGTAGTGCAGGCCGGAATGCCCGCTTCGGGTTGTACCTCTTTTTTATCTTCTAGTGCAGGCCGGAATGCCCACAGTTATTAGTTAATTTGTAGTAATAAGGTTTGAGTTGTCCAAGTCGGACATCCACAACCAAAAAAGTCATAATCTTCTGTCCAAATTGCTGCAGGTAAAGCTAATGCTAGGGCAACTGTTTCCCAATCATTGGGATCTCTAGGAATACGCTTTCTTGCTTCTGCTTCAAATGATTGATAATAAGGCAAAGGGATAGTGACAATTTTCCTATCAATTGTTCCTAGAGCTACTTCTAATTGAAATTGTCCTTCTTCTGGAGTTAAGTTACCTTTATTAACTATCATGGAAACCCGCTTTTGTAATTCGTATTGAGCTTCATTTTTCATCTTTTCAGCTAAGAATAATTCTAAGTTTGGTAAATTAATTAAAGCTCTTCCTCGTTTTTTCAGCAGTTCAGCAACTAAGATATTAGTATCAACAACCAGACGCATTATTTCTCATCCTCAACTGCATTCATAAACATTGATACATATTCTTCTTCTGTCAATCCTGTTTTAGCTAATATTTTTTCCATAAAAATATCAAATTCTTCCACTGCTTTATTGACAGCTTCGTGATCGATATTATTCAACAACTCTGCTATTTTTTCTTCTGTTAATTCCTTTTTAGGTAATGTTTTTTTCATAATTACGTCAAGTTCTTCTTTGGCTTTTTTGGCTGCTTCGCGATCGCCTATTGGATAATAATAACCAATAGTTTTCCCTTCATGCTCTATAGAAATAAGTTCTTTTTGAGCTAATAAAATTTGTTTTTCTAGGTCGTTGAATTTAATGTTTTTCATAATGCTTTTGGCTGTGTTTTGGATTAATGAGTGTCTAGTATAGCAGTTCTTTAATCTATGAGGTACAGTTTTAGATCCCCCCTAACCCCCCTTAATAAGCTATCCCTTATAAGGAACTCCTCAGACACGAGGACACGGAGACGCACCAGACACGGGGACACGGAGAGAAGGGGAGAAGGGGAGCAGGGGAGAAGGGAGAAATAGTCATGATATCTAAGTAAAATTACTTAATTTGTTCAAATAAATGTACTTTTAAATACATTTTCTCTCTAGAAAAAGGCTTTTAAAGTCTTCAACATAATTTGTATATTTTGTCAAGTTTTATGTTAAGAAAGATGTTTATAAAGCATAGCTTAATAAGGGGGGAACGGCTTAAAAAGGGGGGAGCATTCAAAGTCCCCCTTTTCAAGGGGGATTTAGGGGGATCGTAAATGTGTCTCATAACTATGGGAATTGCTATAATTAATTTACTGCAAATTCTGTAAAAGGTCGCACATCTGGCGGATGAAAACCTAAAACAATTTGATTTTTAGGAATACCTCCTCTCAGTAAATCTGATGCTATTCCATCCTCTAAACCATCCCGATGTATCCAGATTTTATCCCCAATAATTTCTATATGAACTAGACATCCATGAACTTGTAAATCATCTTCCCATCCTTGAGTAATTAATAAAAAATCATTCCTATCTTCACTAATAATTAAACGGCATTGTAAATCTCCATGAGCATAGGGAATTTCGGTATATTCTTTGAGTTCCTGTTGAATAATAGCGCGATATTGAGCTAAGGTATCCATTGCCAGACCTCCTGTTTTTGACTTTCAAACACTAATAAATTAATTCTATACTTGTTAATAACTAATTCTCCAATTGGTTCTGAAAAAATAGCTTGATAAGTTATTTTCCGCACTGCTAAATACAACAAAAAATCTGGTTTTACTTCTTCCAATACTGCCCGATAAAGTAAATACTGACCTAAAGCTTGTTCTAAATCTGCAATACTAGAAGGATTTGCAAAACTCTTAATTTCAACAGCTATTTTTTGTTCTGCTTTTTGAGCAGCAATTAATTTACTCAACCCCAAGTCTACAAAGAGTTCTCTGACCAGAAAATCAGGTTTCAAGCCTCCCCTTTCAAGGAGATAAAAAAGAAAATTCAGTATTTCAAGCCTCCCTATTCCATTGAGGTACTGATAACTGATAACTGATAACTGAAATGACTCCCCATTTAAGACGGAATGGGTCATTAGTAACTGTCTATCCATCTTTAATCAAAGCATTTTTCACCACATTATGATAAGTATCTTTTGCTGGCATATCTCCATTTTTTCCTTCTAATTTATAACTTCTGATTTCATTCCATTCTCCCGCGATCGCACACAATACGAAAACCAATATCGAGGATGTGGGTGACGCGCCAAGGGTTGATGTAGCGAATCGCAGAACGGCAGAAATTAGGATAGTTGTTCCAGGAACCGCCACGCACCGGTGAACGACTATCATCACCATTTAGCCAAGGTTTGCCATCACTAGGAGCATTTTCATAATTATCATGCCAGTCATCAGCACACCACTCCCAGAGATTGCCGTGCATATCGCTCAACCCAAAAGAATTAGCTACTTTAAAATAGCCTGCAGGTGTAGTTTGATGACGATATTCTCCTTTTGCTCCTCTGCCGTAAGAGCCAGACCTTTTTTTTTCTTCATAGTCTGTCCCTCGATAATTAGCCAAGTCTGTTGCAATAGTTTCTCCAAAATGAAAGGGAGTTGTAGTTCCAGCACGACAAGCATATTCCCATTCTGCTTCACTAGGCAGTCTGTAATTTCTTCCTGTTAGTTTTGAAAGTCGTTTGCAGAATTCTACAGCTTCATACCAATTTACCTGCTCTACTGGTCTTTGCCATCTATCTATATCTTGGTATGGTTCTTTAAAATGAGAAGGATCTGGGTTCAAATCTAAATTTATTTTCAAGTCTGTTCGGGAGGCAATAGAACTCCATTGCTCCTGAGTAATCAGATAACGTCCCATTAGAAACTCCGAGATAGTTACATTATGTTGAGGTCTTTCATTATCGGAACTTCCTTCTTCTGACTCTGGTGCGCCCATTGTAAAGGTTCCATTAGGGATTAAAAACATTTCCAGGGGAACGTCACCAATATATTCCTTGTAGCCTCGAAACTTTTGTTTTTGACGTTTTATGCGAAAACGATGCTTTTGCTGGACTTTAGGAAATATATTCCATAACTTTCTAATCTCACCATGATCTAAACTATCAATACTAATGAAATGAAAATCTTTTAAGTAATTAGGAATATTATCAGCACTAGCTCCAGGTAAAAGTATGGGAATAATTTTAGGACTTTTCTTTTTACTGCTTATGTAGCGTCTATGTAAATAGCTCATTTCTATTTCTTGCCAAGGCCCTAAACCATTTGTTCCCAGACAGAAGAAAGCTATCTCAGTTTTATCAAGGGTTTCGTAGAGTTTGCTTGACCAATAATCTCCACCTTTAAATTGCCTTTCATCAAGCCAAGTCCTGATACCCTCCCTTTCCAGCCTTTGTGCGATCGCCCTAACAATTTCTTTGTCATTACTGTTATGGCAAAGAAAAACATCAAACTCTTCTGGTTCAGGCATTTATAAACTCCTTTTTTTTATCTCCATCAGGACTTACGCAAAGGCACTATTTATAGAGTTCAAGTACTATTGTCCAATAGTTTTGAGCGCTATATATAGCGTATCTGCGTAAGTCCTATCCATCATAAAAACTTCTGACTTCTGACTTCAAACTTCTGACTTCATTTTATCTCCATCAGGACTTACGCAAAGGCACTATTTACAGAGTCCAAAGACTATTGAACAATAGTTTTGAGCGCTATATATAGCGTATCTGTGTAAGTCCTATCCATCATAAAACCTACATTCCGCACGACAAAATGTAGTATAAAGAATCCAGAATCCAGAATCCAGAATCCAGAATTCAGAAGAAAATAGTAGTGGTGATAATTGAGTATTTATACTTAATACTTTCCTGATAATTTGATTCTCGATCCAGGTCAATGAAGATAATTTATACCGTATAAATACTGAATCAAGATGGTTTTTTCATACTACTTTTTATGTTACAAATTGACGTGCGGAATGTGGGATAAAAACTTCTGACTTCTGACTTCAAACTTCTGACTTCATTTTATCTCCATCAGGACTTACGCAAAGGCACTATTTATGGAGTCCAAGTACTATTGGACAATAGTTTTGAGCGCTATATATAGCGTATCTGCGTAAGTCCTATCCATTATAAAAACTTCTGACTTTCCTGCGGAATGCTGCGCAAACAAACTTCTGACTTCTGACTTCATTCACTCCCGCCATCGCATACTACACGAAAACCAATATAGTTGAAGTGGTAGTCGCGCCTATAGATGTAGTTGCGAATTGCAGAACGGCAGTCATCAGGATAGTTGAGCCAGGAACTGCCCCGCAGCACGGTATACTTTTCTTTCTCATCATTAATGGTATAATTACTGGTCTCATTATGATCAAGCCAAGCCGTTCCATCAGTTGGGGCATTTTCATAATTCTCATGCCAATCATCAGCACACCATTCCCAGACATTCCCGTGCATATCATATAATCCAAAAGCATTAGGAGGAAATTGGCCAACAGGAGTTGTTTCTTTTCTATAGAACCCATTTGCTTCACCAGCATAAGTTTCGGAAGCATCATAATTAGCTAATTCTCCTGTGATAGTTTCTCCAAAGTAAAAAGGGGTTGTGGTTCTCGCACAACAAGCATATTCCCATTCGGCTTCACTGGGTAGCCTGTACTTCCTTCCAGTTAGTATTGAGAGTCGTTGACAAAATTCTACTGCTTCGTACCAATTCACATCCTCAACTGGCCTTTGCCATCTATCTATATTTTTGTATGGTTCTTTAAAACGAGATGGTTCTGGATCTAAATCTAAATTCACCTTCAAGTCTGTTCGGGAGGCGATCGCTTTCCACTGTCCTTGAGTAATAGGATATTTACCCATAAAGAAGGGAGGAACAGTCACATCATGTTGGGGACGTTCATCATCATTGCTGTCTTTTTCACTTTCAGGAGAACCCATGGTAAAAGTACCGTCAGAAATAGCTACCATTTCTAAGGTAACGTTATCTGGAAGGGTTTCGGTGAAGTAAAAGGCGTTATTAATAGCACTTTGGACAATTTTTCCACGTCCATCAACAGTAGGGGTTTCAAAACTCCACTCTTGGAATTCTGTTCCTGTTTCAAGCAATATAGGAGGTGGGAGTGTGGGGGGAGAGGGTAATGGAGGGGGTATCTCCTCTTCAAAAACAATAGTAGCAACATCAATTTCAACTTCATAATATTCAAAGGCTTTACTAATATCTGGAGTTATATATTGAGAATATAAAAATGACTGTATAGCTGGTAATTTAGAGTGTTTTACAGACTCAAATAAATCTAGAATTTTGCTGGCAAATTTACGATAGATATTAGTTAAGCGACTGCTAATAGCTGAAGTTGAACTGAGAAGTTTTTCTGCAACTTCAGAAATAGAAAGAGATTCTTGTGGACTTGGAAACATATTGATTAAAGTTTCTGTTTCAATAGAAGTTAAATCATACTGTAGAGCAATATTTTCTAGAAAATCTATCCAATTTACAGATTCTCCTGTAACCCCAGACATCAAATTTAATCGGGCGCGACTTCTATCTAATTTTCTAATATAAGCATCATATTCTTTTCCATATTGTCTGAGAGTTGATACAGATATTGTGGCAAAAGTTTGAATTAATTCAATATCTTCATCACCCTGAAATTTCCAAGATTCAGTTAACAGAGTTGCTTCAAATTCTCGAACTGTTTCATATCCAAAATGACTGGCAATTTTTTCAGTTAAACTACCAATAACCCCTAGACAAAATTCTTTTTCTCCTAATCTCTCTAAAAATATTTCCCTAATTCCTGGTTTAAATTCAAATTCAATTTCCTGGGGATACTGATAAGAATTAAAAGGTTTAACCGGACTTAATAATCCCCCCATTGCTACTTCTGCCACATTAACTTGAGTAGATTTTGGTAATAAAGTTCGTTGCACTAAACGAATAGTAGAAAGACTGACTGGAATAGCAGATAAATATTGAATTAATTGCCAAGCTAATGCTGAAGAAGTTGCATAAAAATTATTAATTTGTTCTCTGGGAGTCAGGGGTTCTTCTTCCTCTTCTTCATCCTCTAGAAACATCAAATCTGAACCTAGTCCAGCACCAGCACACCAACTCGTTCCTTTTCCTACCATAACGTTAACCCAAGCAGCCATTGATTCTCGTTCTAAATTAAGAATTGGTAATTTAACTGTTTCTTGATTCAGATATTTTCTTTGCCAAGACTCAACAGGAATTGCCTGCCATTTTTTGGTCGGATTTTCCTTTTTATCGTTTCCTAATCGCAGTCTAATAGAATAGTCAAGATTTGTACGTTCCCACATTCTTTCGGGAAATGGATTAAGCAAAGTTAGCTTTTCTTTTGTTTCCCATTTTTGGAGAATATTGATAAATTTATCGTTTATCCAAGCTGGAGAAATACAGTCACTAACTATCAAAATTAAGCGTCTATTATTAGATGAATTTAACTGTTGGGGAGATAGGGTATTAGAGCGGGAATGAAAAGGATAAATTTGTAAATTTTCTGAATCATTATCCCATTTTATGCCATAAGGTTTGATATCTCGAAATGCTCCTAAATATTCTAGAAAGTCTTGCACTTCTGTTAATAAAGATTGCCAAAGAATCATGGAATCACTATCTTCTATGAGTAAAGCAACATCTAACCAACGTTCTTTTTTGGGAGTTAAAACTGGAAAATAACGAGGAAATTCAAAGGTACTAAGTTCTGCACTTATTCTGACAGTTTCATTAACATCCAGTTCCTGAGCAATTCGAGAATTTACTGTTTGTTTGAGGAGTTTAACAAAGCGACTTAATTCTAAAGTATTACGAAAAATTCCCGTGTCTGGCAATTTTATAGGCAATTTTTCTGTAGGAAAAGATGTTTGTTCAATTTCTGTTTTTTGAGGTTTATTTGATGGTTGGGTTAAAGGATATTGAGGTGCGGAGGAAAACGAAGATATACCACTACCCACTCTTGAATTTTGAGAGTTACCAGATTGATTAGAACTTTTATCTAATTGTTCTCCACTATCTGCTATTAAATTTTGAGAGTCATATCTACTAAAACTTTTATCTAGTTGTTCGCTACTACCTGCTGTTAAATATTGAGAGTCATCTTCTTCCTGCTCTTGTTGACTAACTTGTTGCACAAACCATAAAACCTCTGCCATCTGCATCGGATCGAGGTCCCATTGTTCTTTATTTATAAAAGATATGAATTGTTTTAACATAATTTAGTCCAGTAGGTTGGGTTGAAGCGCTCACACGGATTATGCCACGGATATACGGATTAAGAATTTAGTGCAATAAGCGTAGGTTGGGTTGAAGCGCTCACACGGATTATGCCACGGATATACGGATTAAGAATTTAGTGCAATAAGCGTAGGTTGGGTTGAAGTGCTCACACGGATTATGCCACGGATATACGGATTAAGAATTTAGTGCAATAAGCGTAGGTTGGGTTGAAGCGCTCACACGGATTATGCCACGGATATACGGATTAAGAATTTAGTGCAATAAGCGTAGGTTGGGTTTCATTCTTCAACCCAACAACAATAACGCTCACACGGATTATGGCACGGATGTACGGATTAAGAGTTTAGGTAAATAGAAAAATTTCTGACTTCTGAGTTCAAACTTCTGACTTTTATTCATCTCCAGTTGTGTTCAAATATGCCATTAAACGTTCAGTTATTACCTTTTTTTCTTGAGCATTAGGTAACGGTTTATTCATTAACATAAACGCTACATTAAGTAATTGATCTGTTGCCAAAGGCCCCTTTTCTCTTTTTTTTACAAAATCATCAATTAGTGTTTCAATATCTTTGGTTAAATTATCCCCTAAATGCGCTTTAACAATATTAGTTAATTCCTCTCGATCTGGTTCTTGAATTTCTAGTTGAATGCAGCGACGTTTAAAAGGTAAAGGAAATTCTCTTTCTCCATTACTTGTCATTATTACAATAGGAAATTTATTACAGGAGATTTGTCCATCCACAACTTCATAGCTATTACCATCATAGGTTTCAACTACTACTTTTTGATAATCCTGATGTTTTGTCAATCTTTGTAGTTCTTTAATGACAAAATAACCTTCCTCAAAAATATTTAGTAAGTCATTGGGTAAGTCAATATCACTTTTATCAATTTCATCAATAAGTAATACCCTGGGTTTTGCAGAGGAACACATGGCAGTTCCCAATGCTCCTAAACGGATATAATCTCCAATATTAAGTTTATCTTTTTCCTGTTGATTAATTTGAGCATCCTGTAAACGAGCGATCGCATCATAATAATATAATCCCTCCTGTAAGGTACTCCGGGTATTAATTGGCCAATACAAGACTTTTCCTAATTCTAATTCCAAGGCGATCGCCTTAGCTAAACTGGACTTACCTGTTCCTGGTTTTCCCGTTACCAAAAGGGGACGATGTAAATAAATAGCCATATTAACAGCATTAATTACTTTCTCACTTGCTTGAAACGTATTCTTTTGTTCCTGCTGTTGATTAAAATTCCGCCAAGGGGGAGGTTCCGGCCATTTTGTAACTGTATGAGGTGTATTATTTCCTTTAAAAATTTGCCAATTACTCATAATTTTCTCCTAAACATAAAAAGTAACTAATAACTAATAAGCATTACTCAATTAATAGCCATAAGTACCTGGACAAAATTAATTGTGCATTTTTGATTGCTATGTCATAGAGCTATCGATTGACAACAAATTTATTTATATACAAATAATTTTGTCTACTTACTTACCCAAGCCTTCTTTTTTTTGGATAATTATAAGGATTTTCCCATAAAAAGCAAAGATGATGTCCTAAATGATTAGGCTGATTTGAACTAGCTGCTAGCCTCATATCTTCCACATATTCAGGTAATTTTTTCAGATTTAAAACATTGTCATTACTTGGATTTATTAATGTATCTAAATCCAGAAGATGATTCACATTAGATTCTTTACATCTAGACCACAAAGCTATAGGAATACCAGTTTCTATCATCAACTCATAACTAATATTTTCTAACTCTTCTAATTTCGAGGGAAAATTAATCCCCAGGATATTCTTTTTACGATCGACAATTTTCAAACAATTATCATCTTGATTTTGACATTGACAAGCTAAAATATAGTGGCTCAAATTAATCTTTTGTATATGTTCCTGAAGATCATTCCATTTATCTTTCCATGATTGATAGTAATGTTTGTAAGCCAAACGTTGAGATGAACGAATATGAACAGAATGAAATTTACCCCACCCTATCCTTGTCTTTTTTCGATACTCCCAACAGTCAACAGGCAGCGATAATAAATCACCAGGAAGAATCCATTCTATAGCTATTTTTGGGTATTTTTCTGGTAGAATTTCTTCTAAATTCTCATTACATTCTTTAATTAGTTCCGGTATGTTTTCTTCAATGTCTACTTGACTATAAGTTTTATCGGTTTTAAAAGTATTTGACAAGTTTTCAAAAGAAAATTTTTGAAAAGATTCAGGAATTGCCAACCATGTCTTAACCCAGTATTTATCTGGATCATTTTTCTGGATTTTTGCACTTTCTAATTTTAAGTCTATCGCTAAATAGACATAATTATTATCATCAATAGGCTTATTTTCAACAATGTTAGAGTGGGTAGTATTAGCAAAATTTTTGTATTTACTTGTTTCAGATAATACATCAGATTCTATCTTTTTTTTTTGAAACAAATAACCATCTTCTACCCTCATAAAAATAACAGGTGTAGCAAAATCTCTATTTATAGAATTAGTCTTCATAGCAATCTTCCGACGACCATTTTGAGCAGCTATATCTACAGGTTCACCCTTTGCTAATCTTTTATAAAATTCAGCAGAAAAAGCATTAGCTGTGGCATTAGCTACTTCATATTGCATTGCTACAACTACTGGAATATTTTGAGCTACAATTTTAGCAGCTACTCCTCTAAAAGCTTCTGATTCTGACTGCTTTGCTCCTTCACAAACTTGTAAAACTACAACTCCAGGAATATGACGATTAAAAAGGTCAGCAAAATCTTCTGCATCTATCCAATTAGCTCTGTTAAGACCTTCTCTTACTAAAGCAATTTTTCCTACTTTTTCCCCTTCTTCCTCTTCAAATTTGCCATGACCTATCAAATGA
The DNA here is from genome assembly GCF_010692555.1 of Okeania sp. SIO3B5. Classification (GTDB taxonomy): domain Bacteria; phylum Cyanobacteriota; class Cyanobacteriia; order Cyanobacteriales; family Microcoleaceae; genus Okeania. Next base: position 25,167 of record NZ_JAAHHG010000089.1, read on the forward strand.
AAAATATGAGGTTCTTGCTCCAATAAATTATCAATGGCATCTTGTGTAGCTGGATTTATTATAGGTAATAATTCAATTTCTTCAGATTTTTCTGCCAACTCTTTTAAAGACTTCTCTACGTCTACATATTCGACATTTCCTAAGTTTTGAGGTGCAGAAATAGCTAAAGCAATTCTCAATTTTTCTCCTTCTGCTAATTGTATAGGTTGAGCTAGATTCCATAAAGATCGACGACGAGAAAATACTAAATTAGGGTTTGTAGCAAGCCACAATGTACCTTGATTAGCACCTTCAGGAAGGCGTAAAAACTCCCATGGTAAAGCTGCAATATCTGGCAATTCTTGTTCATCAATATCCAATTCTACTCGTAAAAGCTGCTTCTCTTTCTGTACAACTTGAAAATAAAAACTAAGAAAATCTTGACGTAAGACAGAGTTAAATAAACTATCAAATAAAGATTCCCCTAGCTGACGGATTTTTCTTTTGTCTAATTCATTATTATTAGCAATTTCCAAAAGCTTTTGAATTTCTTCTTGTTTTTCTTGATAATCAAAATCCTCATAAGGTAATTTCTGCAATTGTTGTTTAATGTCGATCTTTTCTATTTGAATACGCTGACGATTATTCAGACAAATTCGATAAGTACAATAAGTTTTAGACATCAGTAAACACTTGTTTTAAAATTGATAAATATAGAACTAACCAATAAGATAAATTTACTCTGGCAGCTTCAAATGCCACTCTTCCCTGTCACCTCTGACAAATTTTTTAGCTGACTCTTCTGCATCCAAACCTAATAACTTTTTAATTCTTTCAGGAAGCTGCGTCAAAACAATATCGCTAATATTATCTGTCAACCAATTAATATTTATATCAGCCCAAGTTGTTCCAGTTAAAGTAACAGATTTTATTCTCTGAGGAACTTTAAAAATAACCCCAAACTTAGCCGTACCAACTTTCTGTATTTCCTGGTCTTGAATTCGCCAATAACAACCTGATGAACCTGTTCCTTCAGCTAAAATTTCTGGACGACCTAACTCATATTTACACTCAGGAATCACAGCAAAAGCTTTGAATTCATTTTTACTTGCTATATTAGCTTTCAAGTTAGCTGGAACAGATTTTAAGACCTCTGTTATCATCGAAGAATCAATAGCAGCATCCCAAGTTAAATTCTGATTAATTCCAACATCCATACCCACACCAAACTCGATAACTGGTTGCCATTGATGTTCGGGAAAAATACTTTGAATTATTATTCTTTCATTACTAAACTTCAGGTCACAAGTTAAACGCCAAAATCTCGCTCCTGGCTTCGGACGTAAATTAACATTTAGAGTAAAATAATAAAAATTATAATCATCCTCCATTTGTTGTTTGATGAGATGATTTAGCTCTATCCCACTCTCTTTAAATATTTCTTCTGTTAACCGAATTAACTCATTTTTAGGATTGCCAAAGCTAACCTTTGTCTCCTGTAAATCTTTAATTCTCCTGGCATTAATTCCTAACTGTTTACCGCCAGCTAATACGCCTTCTTGTTTTTGGACCTCTTCAAATAGTTCTTGCAGTAAACTTTCTGCTTGAGCAAAATCAGGTGAATCAAATTTAGCATTCATTGTTTAATAAGTCAGGTAGGCAAAAATATAAACTATAAATAATATTATTCTAGTATCGCGTTAATACCACTGTCAATATTTATCTCAACCTTAGCAGAAGAACCGCGCCATAATTTTTAATTTGGTGTTGGGATAAATGCTAACAATTAGAGATTTGTGCCATAATAATGTTCATATAAATCTGCTACGCAGTCAAGCTTTAGTGTTAGAAAAAGGTCGAAAAAATTGAAAGCAAGATATAAATAATAGAACATCCATTCCGCAACTATATCGCTCTGTTTCTGATTATTGATATTCTACCGATACTATTGTCCAATAGTTATTGTTGTGCTGAGAAAGCGATCGCTCTGTTTCTGATTATTGATATTCTACCGATACTATTGTCCAATAGTTATTGTTGTGCTGAGAAAGCGATCGCTCTGTTTCTGATTATTGATATTCTATCGATACTATTGTCCAATAGTTATTGCTGTGCTGAGAAAGCGATCGCTCTGTTTCTGATTATTGATATTCTACCGATACTATTGTCCAATAGTTATTG